>NZ_JBHVXJ010000001.1:0-69415 GCF_042881845.1 Streptomyces sp. NPDC058257 | reverse complement strand
CTGGCGGCGTGGGCCGCGCCGGGTGGGGACTATGCGTGGGGGTCGCGACGGCGCGGTTTTCGGTCGTGGGGCGCCGCCCGCTGTTCAGCGGACGGCGCCCCTCGCGTTGTCCGGACGTCAGTCGTCCTGGCGGGCCGGGTGGCGCGGGCCCTGCCCCGGGGGCGGGGTGAGCGTGGACCGGTACGTGCCGGAGTCGCTCTCGTCGAGCGGAGTCTCCAGGGTGAGGCCGGCGGCGGCCATGCGGTCGTACTCGGCGAGGATCAGATCCTTGGTGCGGTAGGTGCCGTGGGCCGCTTCGTCCTTGCGCTTCACGATGGGGAACGTGTCGAGGATGTAGGACACGTCGTCGCGGGTGATGCCGTAGAGGTGGAAGAAGAGGGCGTCGAGTTCGGCGCGGATTCGCTCGCGTCGTTCGGGATCCCAGCGGAATGGAGTGCTTTCGTCGCTCAGGTCGCGAGCGAAATCCCTCATGTCGTGAGCCGTGTAGGTCAGTTCTAGTGTTCTGCGGATGATGAAATCTTCGTGACGTTGCAGATCTGCCGGTGTTGGTGTGGGGATCTGCTCTGTTGTGCTCTGTGGGAGACTGGGTTGAGTGAGGTTATTGCGCAAAGTGTAGTCGTAAATGAATGCGTTGAAGGTGGCCACTAGTTGTGCCAGATGCTTACTATCCGGACCGAATGACAAGATCCATCCGTAGGAAGTTGCCCCCCAGGGGAGCAAGGATGCGATAGCTGTGCGTTCGTCCGTGTTTCGGGTTACTCGACGGTGCCCAAGCAGTGCAGTTTGGCACAAGGCGGGGTATCGAGAAAGCCGCCTCTCGGTCTCCCTTTCAGGCGCCCAATATTGAGGGGACGGCATGAAGTGCGGGTTCTGGAGATCTTCGAGTGTAGCTGTGTGTAGGCCGGAAGAATCCGCATAGCGATGCGTGAACTGATGGCCCATTCGTCCCTCATGGAGCGGAAGCATCTTCCCTGCAGCATGAGCGTATTTAGATTCGCCAAACTCCTGCTCTTCCGTTTCGAGTTCTTCCTGGGTGGAGAACAGGCCGGAATCGTCAGTCATATCGAAGATTCGCCGGAGCCGGACCCCCCACGTGTTGCCGTTATTGCTGCCGTGTGCATTCAAGATTGGGAAGCGGCGATAGATGGATGCAGTGAGCTCGGCGTCTCGGCGGCTTCGGAAGATGGGCAATGTGCCTGTGTTGGGGTTGATGAGCGCCAGGTCCTCCGGCTTCAGCGCGAACACACGCTCCGGGTCCTCGATGGCCGTGACGTCGGACAGGAAGAAGCCGACGCGGCTGGCGTCGGCTTGCGTGGCGCGGCCGGTGAGGGAGAGCAGGCAGAACTTGTAGCTGGAGTGCACGCCTTCGAACCATGCGCCGCCCTTCGGCAGCGTCGGTGACTTAGGCCGCTTGTTCTCGAAGTCAAACAGTGATGTCAGAACCCTCCGTCGGGTGAAATCCGCGAACAGGTACTGGGAGCCCGCACCGGTTGCGATCGCAGTCGGTAGAACCAGACCGAACCGCCCCTCGGGGGCGACCACGTTCGCCATTCGCTCGGCGAACAAAGTGTCCGTCTGGAGGGAGTTGACCCCCTTGACGGTCAACCCTTTGGCGCACAACGGGAACACGCCCGAGTTCCCCGCAAAGTGGAACACTCCCTTGACTGCCCGCCGTGCCTCCCGGTACCGCCGCCCGGCCTCCGGGTGCTCCTCTTCCCACTCCGTGATCCGAGTCCGCCGGGCCTGGCCCGCGATCTCTGCGATCTCGGGTGCGACCACGCTGAAGTACTTCTTGTCCTCGAAGTCGACCTTGTCCCACGGCGGGTTGCCCACCATGCACGAGAAACCACCGGCCCACCCCGTCGCCGGATCGACCGTGTCCGTGCCCGCACCCGTCGCCGCCGTGTCACCGTCCTCCGGGACCATAAAAACCTCAGGGAACTCCAGGTGCCAGTGGAAGAACGTGTACTGGTCGCGGAGGCGGACGATCTCGTCGTGCGTCGACTTCGGCGCGGCGTCGTCGTCCGGGTCCTCCAGGGCCCGGAACACCTTGTGGGTGATGGCCGGAGGCGTGTCCTCGCGCTTGACCCACACGAAGGCGGCGCACCACGCGTCCGCGAGGTGCAGAGCGCGCAGGTAGTCGGTGGAGGTCGCCCAGTCGCGGTAGGCGGCCTCCTTGCGGCGCACGTCGGCGAGGCTGTCCGCGGGTGCGGAGGTGATCCGACGCAGGCCGCTCGCGAAGGTGGCGTTCGCGACCTTGGCCTCTGTCTCGATCTCGAACAGGCCGCCCTGACCCCGGCGTTCCTCCGTGTTGCGGGCGAGAAGCTGGCGCGCCCATCCCTCGTCATCACCCTCGGCCTTCTTGAAGGCCTTGTCCTGGATGCCGTCGCGCATCAGGGACGGGGTGGCCCCGATCAGGCCGTTGCCGTGCTTGATCCGGGAGTCGAGGAAGCCGAGCGGACGGCCCGGCTCCATGGCCTCCAGCCACAAGGAGACCTTGGCGAGCTCGACCGCCATCGGGTTGAGGTCGACGCCGTAGATGCAGCGGGCGACGACCTCGTGCAGGGCGCGTCGTACGGCGTCCGTGGTCGGCTCGGGGTTGCGGTCACGGACGGCGGCCACCCGCTTGGCGATGCGGCGGGCGGCCCCCACCAGGAAGTGGCCGGAGCCGCAGGCCGGGTCGCAGACCGTGAGGGAGAGGAGCTCCTCGACGATGGTGTTCGCGGGGTCCGGGCGGCCCTCGGCACTCGCTCGCTGCTCGCCGCGCTTGACGGCGTCGTCGACCACCGGGTTGAGCGTGGAGTCCAGGAGGGTTTCGGTGAGCGCGGACGGGGTGTAGTAACTGCCGGTCTTCTTACGGTCGTTGCCGATACGGTCGACCAGTTCGAAGGTGCGGTTGATGGCGCTGTGCTTCGGCACCATTTCGAGCAGTGCCTCGTAGACCGAGCCGAGTTCCTCGGCTCCCATGTGCAGGTAGTCGACCGGGCGCCAGCGGTGGGAGCCGGCGTCCCGTACCCGGGCCAGGTGCTTGACCGCCTCGAAAAGGTGGCGGTTGGACAGCCGGGCGCCGTGCAGCGGCTCGTCGGCGAGGGTGTCGTTGAAGAGGCCGCCGAGCCCCTTCAGGCCCAGCTCGGGGCGGCCCCGCTCGGAGCCGAGCGCCTCGATCAGCAGCTCCAGGACGCGGTACTGGTCGTCGTGGGCGGTGCCGAGCCGACGCAGGGCGTGACGGCGCAGACGGGCCGTCGAGAAATAGCGGGCGAAACGGTCCTGCGTCTGCTCGTCCGCGCCGGGGTCGAGCAGCGCGCCCCGGTCCTCCGCGACGTACAGGAAGATCATGCGGTAGACGAGGCGGAGCAGTGCCGTGTAGAAGGTGTGGACGTCGAGGTTCTCGCGGAGCTTGACGTTCTGCGGGTGGCTCAAAAATCCCGTGCCGAGGACCGTGAGCGCCTCCTGGACGCCGTCCCGGAAGTGTTCGAGCGCCCTGCTGCCAGACTCGATGGCGACCGTCCGCCACTTCTCCAGCCAGCACCCGGACGCCGCCGCCCCCTCCGCCACCTCGAACCGCGACGCGTGCAGCACGCAGTACAACAGCACGAACTCGCTGAACAGTTCGCCGTCGAAGATCGCCTCCAGGTCGAACTCGACGTACGCGGCCGTCGCGAACGACGACGAGTCGCGCAGCAGCCGCAGTGCCCGCCCGTTGGTGAGGACCGCCCACAGATGGGCCTCGGTCCGGTTGAGGCAGTCCTGGACGAGGGACTGCGGCGGCACCTGCCCGGCCGCCGGCCGCTTGTCCGGTTCCTGGTTCCAGGGGATCAGGTGGAGCAGCGCGGGCCCGTGCCGGTGGGAGATACGGAAACGGGTCTCTGTATCGGAGTCGGCGAGGATGCCTTCCGGGCCGACCTCCGTCAGCGCCCCGAAGTCCAGCTTGCGGAAGAGCTGGGAGAGCCAGTCGGAGGAGGCCCGGCCGGTCGGGTCGGCGGCGGGCGCGCCGGTCACCGGATCGGCGGGCAGCGCGGCGCGCAGTTCGCGCCAGAGCGGCTTGAGGTACTCCCAGGCACGCTCGGCCTCATCGCGGACGGTGACCGAGCCCGGCAGCCCGTAGTCCGCGGACTTGGTGCCCGGCAGGTTCCGTGCCTCGGCGATGCGGACGAGCATGTCGCCGGGGAGCAGCCCGCCGACGGTGGTGACGGCGGTGAAGACCGGTGCGGTGCGGGTGGCGGCGGACATCAGGCTTCGGCTCCGGTCACGGTAGAGGAGGAAGAAGGAGAGGCGGATACGGCGGCGGGCTGCTGCGGCAGATACACGTACACACCGAGGACGTCGGAGGGCTCCTGCGGGACGACCTTCAGGCCGCGGACGATCTCGGCACGGTCGCTGGTGTCGGCCTTCCGTACCCGGCGGTGCGAGGCGTCGAGGTCGGCGGCGAGTGTGACGCCGTATTCCGCGATGTGGTCGGTCAGTTCAGGCAGACCGTCCAGGGTGCGGGTGATCTGGTTGCGGGCCAGCTGCTCGTGGGTGTTCGTGGTGGCCCGTGCCCCGAGGAGCGCCGCGGCCGCGTCGTCGTCGAGCCAGCGAGCCCGGGACGGCAGGCCCTCGAAGGCGAGCAGCCGGGCGTCCTCGGCGACGATCTGCCGCTCCCCGGTACGGGACGGCAGCGTCAGGTGGAAGCGGTAGCGAACCAGGAGCAGGGTGGTGCGGATGGTGACCGCGTCCGTGGTGACGACGCCGCAGCGGCGGGCCGGGCGCGGGCCCGGAGTGTTCGCGTCGAGAGCCGAGTCGAGGACGTACGAGGCGAGCGCGCCGACCGCCGGGTCGGTGCGGACCAGGGCCGCCTCGCCGCGCCCGATCGCCGGGGAGGTGCGGAACGGGATCTCCCGGTCCTCCTCCACGATCCGTCCGCCGAGGACCGCCGCGAGACCGTCGCGCACACCGGCCGGAGTACCACCGACCTGCGCGGCGAAGTCGCCGGAGCCGTCGCGGCCAGTGGGTGTCGCAGTGCGGACCTGGGCGTCCAGGTCGCGCAGTGCCTCCAGGACGAAGTCACGGACCTCCTCGGAGCCGCCGAGCGCGGCCCGTACGGCGGTGACCTCGCGGGCCACCTCCTCCGGGTGGATCGCCCGCTGCGCGTACTTCGAACGGGAGGTCTGCTCGCGCTCGGCGGCCGAGTTCCACTCCCGTTCGATACGGTCGAAGGACTCCTGGTGCCCGTCGCCGAGTTCGAAGAGCCCCTCCTGGGTGCCCTGCCTGCCGTGCAGCAGTAGCCATTCGACGACCGCGTCGGTGACGCCCGAGGCTGTCTCGTCCGGGACGGAGACCGAGATGCCGAGGTCCTTCTTGATCTGCCGGTGCTTGGCGAAGAGGACTTCGAGGACCTTGCCGTCGATGCCGTTGTCCTCACCGAACATGGTGATCACACGGACCTGGTCGCGCTTCTGCCCGTACCGGTCGACGCGGCCCTCCCGCTGGTCGTGCCGGGTCGGATTCCAGGCCAGGTCGTAGTGGATCACCGCGTCGAAGGCGTGCTGGAGGTTGACGCCCTCGGAGAGGCAGTCGGTGGCGATCAGGACCCGGCGGACGGCCGGGTCGTCGGCGTCCTCGGCGGCCAGCTTCTCGATGCGTTCTAGGCGCTGCTGCGGGGAGAGCGTGCCGGTGACGGCCGCGATCCGCGTCTTCGCCCCCAGTTTCTTCTCCAGGTGCGTCGCCAGATATTCGGCGGTGGGGATGTAGCGGCAGAAGACGATCGGGCTGTAGTCGTCCGCGATCAGCGACTTGAGGTGCTTGGTCAGGTCCTTGAGCTTGGCGTCGGACGTCGGACCGTGCAACTCGGCCGCACGCGCGGCGAGTTCACGCAGCCGCGGGTCGCCCTGTTCGCTCTCCGCCGCGCCCGGCGCGACGTCCATGCCCTCCAGCCGGTCACTGTCCGAGGAGTCACGGGTCAGCGGGGCGCCGAGGGCGTCCGCCTCGACGGCGGTCCGGGCGGCGGCGGACTCGGAGCGGGTTTTCAGGGTGCTGGCCGCGGCGGCCGGCGAGGACACCATCGACCGGAGCAGCGCGATCACCGACCACCAGGCGATCCGGGCCTCCCGCTTGCCCTGCAGCCCGGCGGTCTCCACCCGGTCCGCGGCGTAGGCGATGGCGTCATCGAGCAGTGCCCGGTAGGCGGGGGTCAGCTTGTACGGTTCGTCCTTGGTCCACCGGTCGGAGGGGAACGCGGTCCGCTCGACGAGTGAGTCGTCGGCGAGACCGTCCTCCTTGGTGAGGTACTGGCGTACGTCGGCCCGCTTACGGGCGACGAAGTGCTCGGCGAGACGGGCCCGGCCCGCCGGGCTCTCCAGATCGACCGTGGCCAGATCCGGCCGGACCAGACCGAGCAGATTGCGGAACGCGGACTCCTTGCCGGAGTGCGGGGTGGCGGTCAGCAGCAGCAGATGCCGGTCCTCGTCCGCGGCGACGCGCTTCATCAGTTCGAAGCGGAGCTGACTGGTGGACGAGGTGGCCGGACCCTGCGCGTCGTCGGCCGCGACGCAGGTGTGGGCCTCGTCGACCACCACCAGGTCCGGACAGTGCCGTACGAAGTCCTCGCGGTGCCGGGTCGACTTGATGAAGTCCGTCGAGATGATGGTGAAAGGGTGCCGGTCGAAGAGTGACTGCCCCAGTTCCAGGCCGCGTTCCAGACGCGACACGGTGGACGCGAGGACCAGCTCGGCGTCGATGCCGAACTTCTCTCGCAGCTCTCCCTGCCACTGCTCGGCGAGCGAGGGGGAGCAGAGCACCGCGAGGCGGCTCGCCTCGCCCTGCGCGAGGAGCTCCTTGACGATCAGACCGGCCTCGACGGTCTTGCCGATGCCGACGTCGTCCGAGATCAGCAGTCGCACCGTGCGCTGCCGCAGCGCCATGAGCAGCGGCACCAGCTGGTAGGCGCGCGGCTCCACGGCGATCGACGCCAGCGCGCGGAAGGGTCCGGCCCCGGAACGGAAACCGATCCGCAGCGCGGTCCGCAGCAGGCCGGCCGCCCGCTGGTCACCCAGGTCGGACGGGCTCGGCGCCGCGAACTGGGCAGGCCGCACCTCCTCGAAGGAGGGAAAGACCGCCGCGACGTCGTCCTCGCCGCCGCCCAGCGGGCGCAGCACCAGCATGCCGGAGGCGCTCTCGGGGAGCACCACCCATTCCCGGCCGCGGGCGTTCACCAGCGAACCGGCCGTGTACGTGGGGCTCATGGGTCTCTCGGTTCCTTCGGGGGCGGCGGGGTGGAGTGGTCGAGGTGGGACCGGGGCGGTGAGCGTAAGGATCGATGGGGAGAACGTAACGGTCAACGGGTCTGGAAATACGTCGCGTTGTCGTCCGCCACGGCGTCCCAGTCGGATCCGGCCCGGAAACGCAGCACGTCCCAGCCGGCCTCCTCCAGGCGGTAGCCGGCCTCGCGGTCCCGGGTGGAATTGGCACCGTGGTCGGGAAGGTCGACGAAGACCGCGAGACGGGCACCGTCCATACGGAACACCAGATCCGGCTTGGCGGCGGCCTCAGGAACTAGGACGTCGACCTCGTCCGGCAGCCGGTAGCCCTTGGCCTTCAGCCAGCCGAGGAGATCACCCGAGGCGATCAGGGCTTCGAGGTCGGCCTCCAGTGGAGTGGGCGCGGCGGGGCCGTCGCTGCCGGTCCGGGCGGGGCCGCCGGACTCGGTCGCGGCGGGTGCCGCCAGTCGTTGGAACTGCTCGCTCCGGGATTCGCCCCGGTCCTCGCGTTCGGTCTGCGAGCCCGCGAGGCGCAACAGCAGCGGGCGGGCCGCGTGGCGGCTCAGCTGACGGTGGTGGGTCTGGTTGCCGTACGTCAGGAGACAGGCGTAGCAGCCGCGGGCGCACTCCTCGCCCCCCTCGGGACCGCCCAGGTCCTCGCCGGTGTCCGGGTCGAAGTGGCAGATCTCCAGGGCGGCGCGGGCCGCCTTCGCCAGCGCCCCTCGCTCCTGTCGCAGCCGGCGCAGCACACCGGCTCCGCCCTCCGCGGCCTCGGTGAAGAGCAACCGACGGCGCGGTCCCTCGGGCGGCGGCAGGAGTTCGGCCGTCAGCTCGGAGTCCTCCAGCTCGAAGGCGGCCTCGATGCCCCGCTCCAGGGCGTACAGGACGGAGAACGCGATCGGCTCCGGCAGCGGCTCGTCCAGCGTCGCCACCAGGATGTTCCGCCGGTCCTCCACGTACGGCAGGACCCGCTTCCGGCGGCGCTTCTCGTTGCCGTCCTCGTCGACCACCGGCATCCCGGTGCCCTCCACGGCGTCCGCCGCGGCCCGGTCGTTGAGCCAGCGGCCGTCGCCCAGGTCCAGCCAGTAGCCGTCCTGCACGTCCTCCTTGTCGCGGACCCGGCCCAGGTTGGTGATCCGGACCGTGGCCGAATCGCCGTAGTCGAGGGCGAGGACGGCGGCACCTTCTCCGTCCGTCACCTGCGAGGTGAGACGGCCCTTGCGGACCCCGTGGTCCTGGAAGGCGTACGAGGTTTCCAGCCGGAAACCGGCCCGGCGCCGCTCCTCCTCGTCGGAAGAGATCCGCTCGCGGGGGGTGGTGTACACGGTGTGGAGATGGATCAGGCCGGTGCGCTTCCCGGTCAGCTCCGTACCGCACATCGCGCAGCGGTCGAGGCCGGGACGGACCGGGTGGTGGTAACCGCAGGTGTCGCAGCGGCGTGCCTCCGCCGTCGCCAGATCGCCGGAGGCGTCCGGCGGCAGCTGGATCCGGGTCACCTGGTAGCGGGCGCCCTCGTGGTAGATCAGCGCACCCGGACCGAACTCGCGGATCGCCAGGAACCGCGGCCGCTGGAGATAGTCGCCGTCGGCGTTGCGCCGGTTGCCCGAACGCGGGATGTACGCGGCCAGCGGCAGGCGCGGGAAGCTGTAGCCGGGGAGGAAGCCCTCGGAGGCCAGATAGCGGTAGGGGTTGAAGTCGCTCATCACCGACTTGTTGTCGGTGGAGCGGTTGAGCAGCAGATTGGTCTGCGTCTCGGCCTCCCGGCGGCGGGTACGGGCACGGCCCTGCTCGCCCTGGCTGAGCGTGTGGTCCACTACCCGCTTGTTCTGCTCGTACTGGTCGAGCACGGCGGCCCGGAACAGCTCACGCCACCGGTCGAAGGACTCGTCGAACCTGTCCGCGGCCCGCTCGATACGGTCCTCGATCCACTCGTCGTACCACCAGGTCGTGTCCTGGAAGTCCGAGATCAGCGGCGCGAGCACGCTGTGCGCGGCGGTGACCGCGCGGCGCCGGGCCCCCTCGTCGAGCGACCTGTCACGGATGTGTGTGTGCAGCGGCAGCACCATCCGCGGATCGGGCCGGTCCCCGCTCTCCGGGTCGTACGCCACGTCGACGATGTCAGGTACGGCCGTACCGAGCTTCATCTCGGTCTCCGCCAGCCAGATGCTCTGGACGTGCGAGCGGACCAGGTCCTCGTTGGCGAGATCGAGGCGGGGCGGCGCGACCTGGCCGGAGACCATCGCCTCCGAGCGGCGGAAGTAGTACTGGTCATGGCTGTTGCCCGTCGCGCAGTACGTGGTCACCAGCGCCGGCTGCCCCGAACGGCCCGCACGGCCGGAACGCTGGGCGTAGTTGGCCGGTGTCGGCGGCACGTTGCGCATCATCACCGCGTTGAGCGAGGAGATGTCGACGCCCAGCTCCATCGTCGGCGAGCAGTAGAGCAGCGGCAGTTCGGCCGTGCGGAACTCCTCCTCGCGCAGCAGCCGGTCCTCCGGCGGCACCTGCGCGGTGTGCTCGCGGGCGTAGAGCCCCGCCAGCTCGGTTGCGGCGTCGCGGTACAGATCGCGGAAGAAGGGGTTGACGCGCGGCCCCTCGCCGTGGCTGTAGGTGCGGGTCAGCGGGTCGATCGCCCCCGTCTCCCCGGTACCGGCCCGCCACACGATCGCGGCGGCCGACACCCGGTACCCGGTGCGCTTCTCCGCCGCGCGCCGGCGGAACGCTGGCCCCGAACGCTCCGGGGTCGCCTCCACCTCGCGCACCAGGTCGGCGTCGCGGAGCACGGTGAGCAGGGTCTCGATCACCCCCTGCACATCGTCCTGCGGGGCCTCGCGCAGTGCGGGGACGTTCCGGCGCAGATACTTGCCGAACTTGCCGCGCGGCGAGAGGAACAGGGCGGTGCGCTCCATACCGGGCTTGGAACCGTACGGGTAGGCCGTGCCGACATTCGGCTTGTCGCTTTCGCTGAGGACCCAGGCGCCGGTCAGCCGCTCCTCGCTGGCGCCCTTCAACGCGTCGAAGTCGTCCCGGAAGTACTGCACATCGATGGCCAGGCCCCGGCGCAGGAAGTCCAGGAGGGTGCGGGCGATCTCGGCACGCAGCTCCGCGTCGATCTCCCGGAGCACCGGGTGCGCCGGTTCCCAGCGCTCGGCGCGGGCGGCCACCCACTCCAGGTCCTCGTAGTCGATGCGCAGCAGGCCCGTCTGCTCCAGGTTGGGCATGGTGATCCGCCAGCCGCGCTCCAGGTCGCGGTAGAGGCGGTAGCCGACGACATCCCGGAAGGTCTTCGTCGCCCGGCGCTCCATGGACGGCGGCTGGTCGGCGACACCGGTGTACTCGCGCGGTGCAAGGCCCATCACCTCCGTCACCGCCGCCGTCAGGTCGTCGTGGCGCACCCCCTCCTCACCGGAGCGCACGACCGCCGCGTACAGCGCCCCGCGCAACTGGGTGACCTGCGCGAAGTCGTTGAAGTGGCCGGCCTGCAGCGAGGCGTCCTGACGGTTGTCGACGAAGGTGAGGAGCTTGCGGGCCTCCTTGTCGAGGCTCTTCTCCGGCACCGCGCGCAGCGACTTGAGGATGGAGGCCGAGATCAGGGAGGTGGCCGAGGAGCGGCCCTCCTGGTCGAGCGTCGCCAGCTTGGCGAAGTCACGGCCGCGGGTCTGCTCGTACGACACCTGGCAGTGCACACAGAACAGGAACGGAGCCGGGACGAACGCTGCCTCAAGACCCTTGCCGCTCTCGGTGCTCTCCGTGCCGAGGGGGTCGACGACGACGCGCTTGGGCACCCGCTCCCGGTAGGTCTTCTTCACCACCGTCAGACCGTTCGCGTCCTGCTCCAGCCAGGACTCCGGAATCCGCCGGTCGTCCACGGCCCGCTGTGGATCGGCGGGCCAGACGTAGTCCTCGTCCGGCACCCCGACGTACAGACAGCCCTCGCCCTCGCGGCCGCCGGAGGCCAAGGTGCCACGCCGGGGCTCGTAACGGAAGACGCCGTCACGGCCCTCGGTGCGCCAGACCGTGAGGTACTCCTGACCGCACTCCCGGCAGAACGACAACGGGTACAGCGGCATGCCGCCGCTGCCCGGCTGCTCCAGCTGGAAAGTGCGGGTCAGCGGGCGGGTGAGCGGGTTCTCCAGGGTCGTGTACACGGTGTCGCCCTTGGAGAGGAACTGGTGCAGGCGGAAGGCGAAGAGGGGCCGCTCGGTCACCGGGTGCTTGGCCTGGGAACCGGCCTCCAGGGTGGCGCGGATCGCCTCCCGGACCTGGTCGGCGGGGACCCCGGAGCCGGTGGACAGTTCCTCGGCGGCCGACTCGATGGTGCGCGGCGCGCAGCGGCGCAGCCGCCCGGTATCCGGCTCGTCTTCAAGGCCGAACCGGGACTCCACCCAGCGGGCGAGAGGGTCCCGGGTGAGTGCCTCGTACGCGCGGGGCGCCGCGGGCATCCGCAGCCGCTCGGGGGGAACGGCCGCCGGGGGCTGGTCGGTGGCCCGGACCAGCGTCTCGCCGATCACCCGGGTGGGCAGCACCGTGGTGCCGAAGAGCCGGCCCGCGACCCGGGCGACCTCCCGCCGCTGGTCCTCCCAGGTGCCCTCGGTGGACATGGTCGCCGAGGTGCCGATGCACTGCAGGTTCTGCCCCGCACGGCATGCCTCGCGGACCCTGCGGATCAGCAGCGCGACGTCCGCGCCCTGTCGGCCCCGGTAGGTGTGCAGCTCGTCGAAGACGAGGAACTGCAGGCCTTCGGCGTTCCGGATCAGACCGTCGCGGTCGTCCGGCCGGGTGAGCATCAGCTCCAGCATCACGTAGTTGGTGAGCAGGATGTCCGGCGGATTCCGGCGCAGCTCCTTGCGCCGCTCCTCGTCCTCCTGGCCCGTGTACCGGGCGAAGGTGACCGGTTCGTGGCCCTTCCCGAAGCCGTGCCGCAGGTACTTCTCCAACTCCTTGAGCTGGGAATTGGCCAGCGCGTTCATCGGGTAGACGATGATCGCCCGTACCCGTCGCGGAGTACCCGGAGCGGCCGCGTCCCGCTCCTTCAGCACTTGGTTCACGATCGGCACGATGTAGGAGAGCGACTTGCCGGACCCCGTGCCGGTGGTGAGCACGTACGAGTCGCCTTCCTGGGCCGCTTCGATCGCCTCGCGCTGATGGCGGTGGAAGGTGAGCGGCCGGCCGTCCGGACGGCGGGCGTCCTCCTTCTTGCCGGCCTGGAAGATCTCGGCACAGCGGGGATGCAGCAGGCCGTCCCTGACCAGATCGGTGACCTGGCCGCCGTCGGCGAAGAACGGATTCAGCGAGAGCCAGGGGTCGGGCCACTGCGACTTCGAGGCCAGGTCGTCCTCGACGAAGTTCTCGATCCGGGCGTCACGGATGACGGTGGCGCTCCGCGTGAAGCTCTCGTACTCCTCGATCAGATTCTTGTGGATGCCGAAGACGTCCATGGTCTCCGGCAGGCGGGGTGAACGGCACGGCACCGGGGCCGGCTTCACGGCGGCGGGCTGCGGCAGCCCGGCGCGGAGCCGGGCCACCGGGTCCATCGCCGTCCACTCCGGGGCGAGCAGGTCGACCGTCGCGTCGGGGGCGAGCGCGTGCGGGAGCAGGGCCTCGCGGACCAGGGTGGCGTTCTCCGGCCGGTTCTCCGGTTCCTTCTCCAGGAGCCGGGAGACCAGGCGCACCAGGGCCTGCGGCAGATCGGGCCGGACGATGGTCAGCCGCGGCGGCGGGTCGTACTGGTGCTGCACGGACAGCTCGTAGGCGGTCCGCGCGGAGAACGGGGGGCGGCCGATCAGCATCTCGTAGAGGACGCAGCCGAGCGCATACAGATCGGCCGCGGCGGAGACCGGCTCAGCGCGAAACTGCTCGGGCGCCATGTACCGGGCCGTGCCGACGCTCACTCCGGTGCTGGTCAGCCGTGTCTGGTCGGGGTCGTCGACGATCGAGCCCATGCCGAAGTCGAGGATCTTCACGGTGCCTTCGCGCAGCAGCATCGCGTTGGCCGGCTTCAGGTCGCGGTGGACGACGCCCGCCGTGTGCGCGGCGGCCAGACCGGCCGCGATCTGCGCGCCGATCGCCGCGACCCAGGAGACCGGGAGCTGCGGTTCGTCGTCCATCAGCAGACCCAGGGTATGGCCGTCGAGCAACTCCATCGCCAGATAGGGAAGGCCGCTGCCGTCCGGTCCGTTGTCGACGCCACCGGCGATCAGGTGAGTGAGGTTGGGGTGGCCCTGGGAGAGCATGCGCATGATCTTCACCTCGCGGTGGAAGCGCTGTGTCTCCTTGTTGCCCTCCGCCGTGTCGACCAGCAGGCCGGTGCGGTTGCGCAGCACCGTTTTCACCGCCACCTCATGGTGCGCCGAACCGGGTTTGGCCTGTTCGTCCACGGCCCGGTGCACCTCGCCCATGTTGCCTCGGCCGAGGTCTCCGGTGATCCGGAATCGTCCACCGACCTGCTCAAGGCTCACTGCTGCTCCCCGTCTCGCGTGCGTTGTGGTCGAAGGTGAGTATCCCGTAGGGAGTGTACACCAGGCCGATCCCAGTTCGTACGTGAAGTGCCGTTGACGATGTCAACGCAAGCCTCGTGCGTCGATGGCGGTACTGCAGAAGAGGGGGAGGTTGTGGCGCGTGGACCAATGCGAGGGCAGGGGTGGTCGCACGGTGCGCCGGGGGGTGTGGGTGCCGATTATCCGTCCGGCCAGGTCAGCGGCCTGATGTCCTGTCGAGTCTGTGCGCCGGAATGGCTCGGTTCGGAACCGGTCCGATCGCCGGGTCGTGGCCCGTGGGCGGCATGATTGTCCTGAGCTGCGACTGGCTTACCTTGCGATGACGAACGCCTTCGCCCTCATACGCCTGCTGTCGATGAGCGACCGCGACAAGGACGTGGAAATCCTGGCACTGCGGCACCAGCTCACTGTCCTGAACCGTCAGGTAAGCAAGCCGGTGTTCACTTTGGGCGACCGCACGCTGCTGACTGCGCTCCTGCACCATCTGCCGATGGCGAAGCTGCGTCAACTCCAGTTGTTGGTGCGCCCGTACACGGTTCTGCGCAGGCACCGTGGTCTGCTCAACTGTCGGCATGCCGTGACGTGTGTACCCAAGCGCCCTGGTCGGCTGCGGACCCTGCGCTCGATCCAGGTCCTGGTGTTGCGGTTGGCCCGGGTGAACAGCACGTGGGGCTACCGCAGAATTCACGGGGGACTCGCAGCCCTGGGCATCAGAACCGCCGCTTCCACGGTGTGGGAGATCTTGAGGGCGCACGGCATCGACCCCGCACCGCAGCGGGACCGCACCACCTGGGCCGGTTTCCTGCGTTCCCAGGCCGATGCCCTGCTGGCCTGCGACTTCCTGGAGTCCCGCACCCTGGCTGGCACACGGCTGTACGTCTTCGCCGTGATCGAGCACGCCAACCGGCGTATCCGGATCCTCGGCGCCACCACTGGGCCCACGGCTGACTGGACCACCCAGCTCGCCCGCAACCTCGTCATGGATCTACAGGACGCCGGCAGCAGAGCCACGTTCATGATCCGGGACCGGGACTCGAAGTTCACCGCCGCGTTCGACGCTGTCCTGGCCGACGCCGGGCTTCGGATCGTCCTCAGCGGCATCAAGACACCGCGGATGAACGCGATCATGGAGCGCTGGGTGGGTACCTGCAAGCGTGAAGTCCTGGGCCGGACCCTGATCTGGAACCAGGCCCACCTCCTGCACACACTCCGCGAGTTCGAGCATTTCTACAACGAGCACCGCCCCCACCGCACGCTCCGCAGCGCTGCCCCGCTGTGACTGCTGCCCGATCCAATCGTCGAACGAGCCCGATTGGATCACCTGGGCATCCGTCGGAAGGACCGGCTCGGGGGGAGCGCTCCACGAGTACCAACACGCTGTCTGACCAGGCCGGATGAGAAATCGGCACCCACAGAGCTGGTGCAACACCTCGGGGTGGCTGCGCGGCGCTGGTGGTGCTGTTGCCGACGATCGGGGGCACCATCGCTCTGTTGATCATGGCCGTCCTGTAACGCGCCGATGATCCGAGTCCTGATCGCCGACAACGAGGCGTTGATGCGCACCGGCGTCCGGCTGGTCCTGGAAGACTACGACGAAATCCGTGTTGTGGCCGAGGCGCAGGACACCTGTGAGGCCGTCGACGCCTGCCGGGGCCACACCGTCGACGTGGCCCTCCTCGACATCCGTATGCCCGGGGACGGCATCACCGCCGTCGCCGAGCTCGCCTGCCTGTCGCCCCGCACCCGCGCGGTGATGCTCGCGGCCTTCGGTGAGGAGTCGACCGTCACCAGTGCCTTGCGCGCCGGGGCCCACGGCTACCTCCTCAAGGACACCGGCCCGCACGCGTTCATCGACGCAGTACGCCGCGCCGCCGCCGGGGACCCCGTCCTCGCGTCGCAGGTCACCCGCCAACTCGTCGAGGGGCCCGCATGGGTTACGGCAGCGACGCGGCTGCGGGCCGGATCGCAGCCCTGACACCCGCCGAACGGGACATCCTGCGGCTGCTGGGCACCGGCCTCTCCATCGCCGAGATCGCCGCTCGACTGCAGCTGAGCTCCGGCACGGTCAAGGCCCACATCAGCAGCATCCTCACCCGTACCGACTGCACGAACCGGGTCCAGGCCGCGGTGCTCGCGCAGGACTGCGGTGGGGTGTGCAATGGACTCGCTCCGGAAGACCGGGTGTTTCTAGCCGCTCTGCTGGTGCCATTGCCCCGCAAGGTCCTGCGTCGTTGCGCTTACTGATCCGGCCTGACACTGTGCTGCGCTGGCGCCGCAACTTGAGAAGAACCAGCGCGGCAGTGGGCGCCCCGCGCGAAGCGGGACGCCCACCTCTCAGTGGCTCAGGCCCTCAGGCACGTGCGGGCTCCCCGACGAAATACAGGTAGCCGGCGGAGGCGATCGCGAACTCGGCCGCCGCGATGAGCTTGCGCACCGTGCTGTTCTTCTCCTGCTCCGGGAGGGCATTCAACTCTGCAATGAACCGCCTGAGTTGAAGCTCGTTGAACATGGTGTCGCCGTGGCGGTTCACAGCGCGCAGGATGCTGTCCTGCGGCGCCGACTCGCACAAGGCCAGGAATGTCTCCTTGTGGTCCTCGTAGGTCTTGGCCATGCGGCCGTGTACTTGGTCTTCCACGTAGATGACGAGGGGCATGCGGTACGTCTTCCTCCAGAGTGTCGTTCGGGGTCGGTCCGGTCAGTCCCCGGAGATGAACAAGTAGCCGCGTAGGGCTGCCGCCCGCCGCGCCATGTCGGCCACCTGTCGGGTCGTATCCGTCTTCCGCTCCTCAGGGAGCTGGTCCAGCTCCCGGGCGAGCTGCTCCAGTTGCCGTTCGTTGAACATGGTGTCGCCGACGGAGAAGACGCCGCGCATGACGCTCCCGTCCGCAGAGGCCTGGCACGCCGACAGGAAACTCTCGTTCAGATCGTCGCCGACGTGCTCCACTCGCTCGTGCGCCCCGTTCTCCAGGTAGATGCTGACTGCCACAGGCTTTCCCCTACTCGACGGGTTTCGTGATCGGATACATGCTGCGTACGCTGCCGTACTTGTCCTGTACGACCTTGAACCACGAGGTGGGCTGGCTGCCGGTCACCTGGGAGGTGACTCCGACCAGCGCGCCCGCATTGACGTTGCGTTCATAGAACCCCGCGCCGTTCGGACCAACGGCCTTGGACCGGTAGGACTTCTCGACCAGATCGTCGAGGTCGATGTCGGCGTCGAAGACGCCCTTCTTGGGCTCGATGTGCGCGCCTCCCTCGACATGCTTGCCCCGTACGTAGTCCTCCCCGACGCCGTCCAGCATGGGGGGTACCAGGCACTCGTCGGCCGCGCTCCGCAGCACGGCCGCGCCGCGGACACGACAGGCCTTCAGGGCCTCCTTCGCCCGCTTCCCGATGCCGGAGATCACGTCGGACGAGAGACCGGACGCCTTGACCGCCTTCCAGGCGCCGGACGTCTTGCTCCCCGCCCTGAGTGCCGTGTCGAGGGAGCGGATGGCCTGGACGGCGTCTTCGATCTTCTTGCCGGGGATGAAGTTGGCGGCTGCCCAACCGCATCCGCTGACACTGCCGTGGTAGCAGTCGACGAAGTCCTGGACGAGGATGTCCCAGGCGAGCCTGGCGATCACCTTGACGATGTCCTGGGCGATCTCCAGCTTGGTGAAGTAGCGGGTGACGTCCTTCTTCAGGCCCTTGAAGGTCTGCGAGGCGAGATACACCGTGTCGCGCTTCGGGCAGCTGGACTCGGTCGCGGCGACATCGGGATTGGCGCACAGGTAGAAATCGACGTCGGCGTCGAAGGTGAGGGTGAAGGTCACCGTGCAGCCGGAGAGGCCGATGTCGATGACACAGTCGTTCTTCGCCTTCGGGTCGCCGGTGAGCCTGATGCCGTCGACGACGTAGAAAGTGCCGCCGATTCCCGTGCCCGCTCCGACCGATACCTGCTTGTTGGCCTCCGCCCGCTCGGCCCGGTCCGCGGCGTCCTGCGCGTCGTCGGCGTACTTCTTCGCGTCCTTGGCGTACTGCTCGGCCTCGGTCGCGGCCTCGTCGGCACGGTCGGCCGCGGCGCGCGCGTCCTTGGCGTCCTGTTCGGCCGCGTCCGCCGCGTCCCGGGCCGCCTGCGCGTCGAGGGCGGCCTCGTCGGCGGAGTCGCGGGCGTCCTTGGCATACCCTTCGGCCCGGCCCGCCGCCTTGTCGGCCGCTTCGGCGTCCTCGGTGGCCTGCCTGCCGTACTCGATCGTTCGGGCCAGGGACTGCGCGGCCTTCGTGGCGGCCTTGGAGGCGTCGGCCGAGTAGCCGAGTGCTTCCTTGGCGTAGCCGCGCGCGGTGGCCGCGTATCCGGCGGCGTTGGCGGCGTGCTGGTAGGCCGCCTTCGTGTCGTCCTGTGCCTTGTCGGCGATGGCCTTGGCGGCCTGGGCTTCCTCATCGGCGTTCTTGGCGTGGGCGTCGGCGACGGCCTGTTGCTGCTCGGCGATCGTCTTCGAGCCCTGCCCCGTCAGTACCACCAAGGAAGCGGCGCTGTCGGTGTCGATGTAGGGCGAGCCGATTTGGATCGCGTCGTTGGCCGGTCGGGCCACCTGCAGGGCGGCGTTTCCGGCATCGATGGCGGCCCCGGCGGTGACGTGCGCGTACCCGGCGGCCTTCACCGATGCGGCGAGGGCCTTGGCGGTCTGCTTTTTCGCCTCGTCCGCGTGGGATTTGGCGGTCTTGGCGAGCTCTTCGGCCTTGTCGGCCTCCTTCACGGCCTGGTCGGCCTCGTAGGCGGCGTCCTTGGACGCCTGGATGGCATCGGCGGCGGAGCTGGTGGCTTTCCTGACGGCGGCGTCGGCCTTGAGCTTCGCTGCTTCCGCGTCGTTCGCGTGCGCGCGGGCCCGCTTGGCCGCGGCCTCGGAGCGGGTGGCCGCGGCGTCCGCGTCGGCCGCCGCACGGGTGGCGGCATCGGCCTCGGAGCGCGCGTTCTTCGCCGCGGTCTCCGCCTTGGTGGCGTGCTTGTCCGCCTTGTCGGCCGCCGCGCGGGCGTCGTCGGCCGCGTCTCCCGCGTCCAGGGACTCGGCGTGGGCCTGTTTGGCGTCCGCCTTGGCGCGGGCGCTGTCGGCCTTCTGCTCGGCGTCCCACGCGTCATCGCGCAGGTCGCGCGCCTTGTCGCTGGACTTCTTGGCGTCGTTCCTCTTCGACTCGGCGGTGCCCTCGGCGCTTTCGGCGTCTTCCTTGGCCTTCTTCGCGGTGGCCGCGTGGCCCTGCGCCTTGGTCTTGTGTTCCTTGGCTTCGGCCTGTTTGGCGGCGGCGGTTTCCTTCTCCGCCTTGGCCGTCTTCTCCTCGGCCTCGGCGGCGAGCCGCTTGGCGTGCGCGTCCGCCGCGGCGCTCTTAGCGTCTGCTTCGGCCTTCTCGGTCTCGGCGAGCTTGGCCTCGGCGGTCTCCTTGTCCTCCTTGGCGTTGTCCCGGTGGACCTTCGCCGCGTCCCGGGCGGCCTTGGCCTGCACCTCCGCGGTATGCGCGGCCTCCTTGCGGAACTCCGCCTTGGTCTGCGCCGTCTGGGCCACCGCGCGCTGGGCGATGGTCTGGCTGTCGCCGCCCGAGGCACGGGTGGCGGCCTCGGCGGTGTCGCCGGCCTTGACCATGGCCTCGAGCGCTGCGACCGCTCCGTGTGTGACCTGGGCCTTCTGCTGCCCGACCAGCAATCCACGGCCACGCGGAGCACCACTGCCGTCCGCGACCTGGTAGGCGGCCTGTTCGGCGGTGTCGGAACTGGTGGCTGCCTTCTTCGCCTTGGCGGCCTGCGCCTTGAGGACCTCGAGTTGCTGCTTGGCCTGGATACGCGCCTTCGCCACGCTCGCGGCGGCCTGGGTGAACTGCGCCTTCGGCGGCACGGTCCCGGTGTGGCCGGAGGGCTTGATGTCGAACTGCTGCGGTCCTGAGCCATTGCACGCGTACAGCTGCGAGTTGTAGCCGTTGTCGTACTTGTGCAGGTCCAGGCACTTACCCGTACCGACGTTCTTCAGCGCCGTGGTGGCGCTCAGGTTGTACTCCCACGTCTGCGCCGGACTGCTGTTGCACGTCCAGATCTGGATGCTCGTGCCGTTGGCCGGGTTGTTGTTCTCGACATCGAGGCACTTGCTGGAGTTGGCGTTCTGCAGGTGCAGCCCGGCATCGTCGCCGTAGACCAGCCACTTCTGCGCCGCACTGCCGTTGCAGGTGTAGATCTGCACCGGGGTGCCGTCGGTCTTCCCGGAACTCTGCACGTCAAGGCACTTGCCGCGCGCGGCGTGCACCTCGATGACCGCCGGCTTGTCTCCTATCGTCCCCGCGCCGCCCGGCGACCAGTAGTCCTGCCAGCGGGCCAGGCGATCAGCCGTCCACGAATAGCCGAGCAGCTTGCTGAGCGTCTTGGAACCGTCGGTCAGCGCGGTCGTGGCGTCCTTGTTCGCGTTCAGGATCTGGTTGCGCTGGACCGCCTGGGAGGAAATCTCCTGCTGCCACTCCTTCGCCGCCGTGTCCGAGACCTCGCCAAGGACCTGGTTCGGGTCGACCGCGTCGCGCCACGCGCACGCGGCGAACCGGGTCTTCATGTCCTCGACCGCGATGCGGAATTCCGCCGTGTCCGGCTGCGGCGCCAGCCGGGGAAAGCCCCCGGAGGCAAGGAAGAGGCGGGCGTTGTCCGCGCCCATCGGCTCCAGTGCCTCGTCGGTCAGGTGCTTGAACGCCGCCTGTTCGGCGAGGGCACGCGCACGCTCGTTGGGCGGCAGGCCGGGGTCGGGATCCTGCTGGTAGAGCGGGGTGCCGAGATCCTTGACCGCCTTGGCGGTCTTCTTGTCGGCCGAGGGGGTGCCGTCCTCGTAGAAGTCGGCGTCCTCCTTCCAGAACCGGTCACTGATCCATTTCGTCAGACCGGTCTGGGAGTCGAAGGACTCTCCGTCGTTCCCGGAGGTTCCCGGCGGCCAGTGGAAGCCGGTTTCGGTGAACCCCGCCGGTGTGGTGAGGCCGTCCAGGGGTGTTTTCCACGTCCCGCGGGCGGCGTCGAGGGTATCGCCCTCCTTGCCGTAGGCCTTCCGGTCCGATGTGTACGCCGTCGAGAGCGGAGTGTCCTTCCAGTGTTCCCGGTCGGCTATAGCGTGCAGCCGGTCCGGATCCTGGTTGAGGCCGTCCTGAGCGACGCCCGTCATGGAGGGGCCGCCGAGCCGCAGCACATCCGACATCAGACACTCGTCCTGCCGCAGTTGCTCGGCGGCGGTGCGCTGGGTCCAGTCGTACGCGCTGTCGTCGGCGGCAGCCGCACGTGCTCCGGCGAGCCGGTTCAGCAGATCCGGGTGGACGGCGAGCGTGAGCAGCACCGCCACCGTGGTGAGGAGCAGGACCGTCCGGGCGAGGAGCCCGGACTTGCCCGGTCTTAAGAGCAGGAAACCTGGTGATCTGGAACGCAAGACTGCGTCCCCCTGTCATGAGGAACGCGGCAGGGAGCCACCCGTGAGGTGATCCCGGCATCGGTGGCCGCCGGTTTCCTCCCGCAGCAGCCCTGGCCCCCGGCCGCTGAGCGAATTAGTGAAGGAATAGTGAAGGTCCGTCAGTACGGCGATCACCGTAGGGGTGAGCAATGAGGGGATCAAGGGGGTCGGTTCCCTGCGGCTCGAAAGCGCCTTATGGGGGTTGTGTGCTCAGAGGTGCGCAACTCGCCTGTGGCGAAAGAGAGTTACTTGTGTACTTCCTGTGTGGGCGCGGAGTGGCCTCTGATGCAGAACGACTGAAAGTCGAGATCGCATCCGGACGGGGGCAGTCCGTTGCGTTCGCCTAGATGGTTGAGCTGCTTTGCGGGTTGTCCAGAAAGGTAAAGAGTGTCCAGAATCGGTGGCGTTGAACACCGGCTCGACCCGAAGGGCGTGCCGCGAACGCCGATCTGGACACTCTCCTGATTGCACTGTGTGCCGAGCTGGACGACGGCATCGTCCCTTCGCGCAGGCCGCGTTCGGGGCTCGGTCATCCGATGGCGGTGACCGAAACGGAGCTGGTGTGCCTGGCGGTGGCCCAGGTGCCGCTGCGGTTCAAAGACGAGCGGCGCTCGCTGCGCGCGGTCCCGGCCCAGGTCGGGCATCCCTTCCCGCGGCTGCTGCCGCAAAGCGCGTACAAACCAGTGGCTGCGGGAGGAGGCGGGCGATCTGATGGAGGTGGCCCTGCGCTGGCTGGCGGCGTGGGCCCCCTCCAGCGCGGATGTCGTGCGAATCCGGGATGGCACTCCGGTGCGCTGCGCGGCCTCGCGGGAGACTGCGACAGGTTGATATGCCCGCTTCGTCAAGAAAACCACAGGTGATACTCGCTACCCGGATAGGTTCGAGTCCCAACCGCTCCACTCCATGAAGCCTCTGAGCTGCCACGCAGTTGGTAGGTAGGGGATTGGCCGGTAAAGGGTTCAGCGGCGCTGTACTTCCGCGTACGGCGTCGTACGGGCGCCAATGGGCCTTCAGAACTCCGAACCAGAAGAGCGCACTTGACTGGGGGTCAAGGGGTCGCAGGTTCAAATCCTGTCGTCCCGACGGAAACGTCGCAGGTAGGGGCCATCTTCGGATGGCCCCTACTTCGTGTTTGGGAGCAATTCTGGGAGCGGGGAGCCTGTGGGTGCCCGTAACTCGGCCGCCCTATGCGACCTGGTTGTATTCGTGGATCACGCCGCCGAGTAGATCTCGACGGATGAGCTTGCCGTCTGGGTCGACCGGGTTGGGGAGTGGTCGCAGGGGTGCTGCTTGGTGGAGGGCGCGGTGTGGGCGGTGGGTGTTGAAGTGCGTCTCGTATGCGGCCAGTACGGTGCGCAGGTGTCGTTCGTTGACGATCAGTGTGCGGTCGAGGAGTTCGCGGCGGCATCCGCCGATCCAGCGTTCGATGTACGCGTTGGCTCGCGGGGCCCGGACAGGAGCGAGTAGTACCTGGATGGCGTGGGATGCGAAGACGGCGTCGAAGGAGTCGGTGAACTTCGCATCTCGGTCCCGGATCAGGAATCTGAATCGGTCAGCGCGCTCGTCCATTGCCATGAGGAGGTCACGCGCCTGCTGGACTGCCCAGTTGCCGGTCGGGTGGGCGGTGACGCCCGTCAGGTGCACCCGACGGGTGGAGATCTCCATAACCACCATGCAGTACAGGCGCCGCAGTAACACAGTGTCGCCGTGGAAGAAGTCCATGGCGAGAATCCCGGAGGCCTGGCTGCGCAGGAACTGTGCCCAGGTCAGGCCCGAGCGTTGTGGGGCCGGATCGATCCCGGCCCTCTTCAGGATTGCCCATACTGTCGAAGCGCCGACTGGTCGGCCCAGGCCGGTCAGCTCGCCCGTGATTCTGCGGTATCCCCAGTGCGGGTTCTCCGTGGCCATCCTCAGCACCAGCTCCCGTACGGTGGGCGGGTTCGGTGGGCGGGGTCGGTGGTCGGCCGGGACGTCGGCGTTTGCAGGTCCAGCGGCGCCTGACCAGGTCGGCGTGCCAGCGCAGCAGCGTGCCCGGAGTGATGAACAGGTGCTCTCGCAAGTTCTTGGGCACCAGCCGGACCAGCGCCGCCATCACTGCCCGGTCTGCCCATGAGAGTTGTGGCCGGCCAACCTGACGGCGGAGCACGGTGAGCTGGTGCCGGAGTATGAGTATCTCTGTGTTTTTGGAAGTCTCTGATTGCGCAAGCAACGCAAGCCAGCCCAAGATCTTGAGGAAGGCCAGGTACAGCAGTCGCAAAGCCATGCCCCAGGATGTCGTCATGCTCGGCCTCGACCGCAAGACCCAGGGCAGCAGGGGTAGCCGAGTTTCGGGCACCCACAGGGTTCGCCCCGGGTGTCTCCGGCGGGCCGTTCCTCCGCAACTTCGACGGCAAGCGCGGAGATGTCATCGGCGTCATCGGCGGCTACAAGACCGGCGGCAAGTTCGACAACGTCTCTTACTCCTCACAGTTCGACGCCGACGTCGTACGCCTCTACAACCAGGCCGTGAACGACTACACGCCGGACAAGCCCTCCCAGATCCGGGGTATGGGCGACGCGGGACTCTGGCGCCACGCCACGGCCGCGGCCACCGGCCAGTTCCACACCTCCTCGCAGAAGACGCAGGACGGCGGCCTGGTCGTGAAATGGTCCGACGGGGAAATGACGCTCTACCCCGGCGACCAGTCGCAGGGTTTCTACACCGGCTGCGCCCAGGGCCAGCCATGTGAGACGCGCCTCGCCAAGCCGAACAAGATGTGGGCCGACTACGCCGAGGTGATCACAGCCGGCGACTACACCGGCTCCAACGCGTACGACCTGATGGTCAAGTGGATCGACGGCGAGGTCACGATCTACAAGGACATCGACGAGCACACTCAGCTGCCCACCTCCACCTCCGAACACCCGGCAAACGAGATCACTGTCGTCAAGGCCGGCTCGACGTGGAAGTACGCGAAGGGCATCGCGACAGGCAAGTACGGCGGCAACAAGTGGGCCGACGACCTGGTCGTCCGCTGGGTCGGCGGGGAAGTCACCAAACACACCAACGTCGACGGTGGCGGCTTCCACGCCGAGCGGCAGCTCCTGGCCCCCAACGCCCTGTGGAAACAGCATGCCTCGGTCATCGCTGGCGGAGACTTCGACGGGTCCACCAACTCCGACTTCGACCTCTTCGTGCGCTGGTCGGACGGTGAACTCACCATCTACGAAGACGTCGGCGCGCACGGCCTCGGCAAGGAGAACCAACTGAAGGGCCCGAACGGCACGTGGAAGCACGCCCGGGTGATCGCTCCGGGCGAGTTCGGCGGCAACCTCTGGGAGGACGACGTCTTCGTGCGCTGGTCCGACGGCGAGGTGTCCGTGTACGGCAACACCCAGGCTGACGCGCTGGGCCGCGAGTACCAGCTTGTTCCTCCTGGATAGCGTGATTTCATGCGCATACGTCACACCCTCCCTCTGTCCGCCGCGGTCCTGGCCGTTCTGATGTCCGGCTGCGCGGACGAGCAGGGAGGGAGCGGCTCCAAGGAGGGTGCCGCCGCCTCGACGCAGCCGTCGGTGTCTTCCGGAGGCGCTGGGAGGCCATGGGAGCCGGACGACGCGTTGCGGCGTGCCGAGCAGGCACTCAAGGCCGCCGCTGACGACGGTCGGGAAGCGGAACTCGTCGATTCCGGCACCGCCTACCTGGGGTCGGGCCTGAAGAAGTCCTTCCGCGCGAGCGACGACAAACCGTACCGATTCGAGATCACCTGTGACACGGACGGGGCGGAGGAGCTCGCTCTGACCTTGGCCCGAGGTTCGGACGAGCAGGCCTACGGGGTGGGATGCGGTGACCGCGAGGCGGACCACTTCAACCTCCCGGCGGGCAAGCCGTTCACGGCGCACGTCAAAGCCGAGCGGGCCGGAATGGGACTCATCGCATGGCGCCTGACCACGGTCGCCCCCGGCGATGTGAACGGATGCGACGACGATGTCGACGGGTGCGAGGACTGACCCCCTTTTCGCACCGTCTCCCGTGAGCGGGCCGGCCGCGGGGCCCACGGGCTCACGCGGTCGCCCCGCACACGAGAGACCATCACCATCGAGTTCGACCGATCGGAGGCGCACTGTCGACACGGCAGGCCCGCCTTCGGGAGCGCCGACCTCTGTGTCTGGTGCGGCGGTGCTTCAACAGGTCGCGGTGCCGGCGCAGGGGCGCGGAGTGAGCAGCGTCTTCCCCTGGGTGGCGGAATGCCTCTCCTGCCCAGATGTGTTGGCCGTTCTCCCTGTGGGGTTCCAAAACCGGTGCGTGGGGTTTGGCCTGGTCTTTTCCCGTCTGGTGCCGGCAGCGGGTCACGCTGCTGATTGGTATTCGTTGAGGAGTCCGCCGAGGATTTTGCGGCGGTGGACGTGGCGTGCGGGGAAGGGGAGGGCGTTCGGGTCGTCCGCTGGGGCACGCAGGTTGAGGGCCCGGTGGGCTCGACCAGTGTTGTAGTGCTCGGCGTAGCGGTCGAGGACGCGGCGAAGGTGTTGTTCGTTGTAGACGAGGATGCGGTCGGTGCACTCCGTGCGGACGGTGCGCACGAACCTTTCCGCATACGTGTTCATCCGCGGGGCCTGGGGCGCGGTCTTCACGATCTGGGTGTCGTTCGCGCTGAACGGCGTCGAAGGCGGCGGTGGACTTCGCATCACGATCACGGATGAGGTGTCTGAACCGGCCGGCGTCCTCGCCGAGGATCAGCAGGGGGTTCTTTGCCTGCTGGGTGACCCAGGCACCGGTGGGGTTCGCGGTGACGCCGAGTACATGCACGGTGCGGGTGTGGTCCTCCATGACGAAGAAGACATAGACACGTCGGAGGGTGACGGTGTCGACGTGGAAGAAGTCACAGGCCAGCAGCCCTTCGGCCTGGTTGTGCAGGAACTGGCGCCACGTCTGCTCATCGGCACGCCGGGGCGCGGGCGGGAGTCCGGCGGCACGCAGCGGCCGGTGGATCGTGGAGGCACCGACGCGATGACCGAGACGGTGTAGCTCGCCCTGCATTCTGGTGTAACCCCAGGAGGGACTGTCCCTGGCCAGGCGCAGGATCAGCGCCCGAGCAGGACCAGCCCGTCGAGCAGCCGGACGAGGATCAGGTAGACCAGCCGCAATGCCATGAAACGTGCTCTTGCCGGATGGCTCCGTCGGTCGGAAGGTGCAGGTCATCGGATGTTCCGAGTATGGGAACCCCACAGGATGGCCGCGGGAGAACTTGAGAGCCGGGCCGCGGCCCCGATCCGGCTACGGCTCCGCGACGTACCGTCCGCGGAACTGAGTCATCCCCCCCGATTCCCCCGCCCCGGCCCGCACCGCGCCCTCCCGCAGCTTGATCCACACGGCGAGGACCACGCACGCGGCCAGACAGCCCGCTGCGGTGATCAGCAGTGCCGTGTCGGCGGCCGCTTCCGAGCCCACGCCGCGGTCTTGGTCGGTGACGGCCCCGGCCAGTCCGATGCCGAGGCCGGCGGCCACGGTGATGACCGTCTTGGTGACTCCCGACGCCTCCCCGGCCCGCTCCGGCCGGATCACCGCCTGGGTGGCGATGAGCGTCAGTGAGTTGGCCACTCCGAGGACCGCGCCGCCCACGGTGGCGACGGCTACGTACAAGGTGAGGGAGGAGGTCCGGGCGAGGCACGCCAGGACCAGCGCTCCCCCGCACAGGCAGCCCGCCATCAGCCGTACCGCGGCCCGTGGCGGTACTCGCCCGGCGAGCGGCCCGGCGAGCGCCATGGCCAGCGCGGGGGCGAGGAACGCGGTGCCCGCGAGGACGACCGAGAGGTCCCACTGGCCCTGGAGCGTCAGCGGTACGACGAACAAGAACATCACGGTGGTGGTGTTGGCCGCGGCACCGGCCAGGGTGAGCGCCATGTACGGCCCGTTGCGGAACAGGCTGAGCTCCACCAGCGGATGAGCCGCGGACCGCTCGCGCCGTACGAACAGGATGAGCAGGGCTGCCGCGACGGCCACGCCCGCCGAAGCGGCGGGCCACGGCCAGTGCGGTCCGCGGTCGATGACGACGCAGAGCGCGGCAAGCGCGGCCGTGGCACCGGCCAGGCCACTCCAGTCGACGTTGCGGGGCGTACTGGTGTCGTAGCTCTCGGCGGTACGCGAGGCACAGACCGCGCCGAGTACGGCGAGCGGCACGTTGAGCCAGAACACGGCACGCCAGGACACCGACTCGGTCAGGGCACCGCCGATGAACGGGCCGCAAGCGGTGGCGATCCCGCCGATGCCGAGGGCCCAGCCGGTGGCACGGCCGCGTAGTCCGGCCGGGTAGACGTTGGTCAGCAGTGACAGCCCCACCGGCATGATCATCGCGGCCCCGGCGCCCTGGGCCACCCGGGCACCCACCAGGACGGGCAGGGTCGGGGCGAGCGCACAGACCAGCGAGGACGCGCCGAACACGGCTAGCCCCGCGACCAGGAGCCGCCGTCGGCCGAACAGGTCGCCGAGCCGTCCCGCCCCCAGCATCAGCGTGCCGGTGGACAGCAGGTACGCGCTGATCACCCACTGGAGGCCGGCTCCGCCCGCGTGCAGGTCGCGGCCGATCTGCGGCAGGGCGAGGTTCAGGCCGAACGAGTCGAGCTGGATGCAGAACACACCCACGGACATGGCGAGGAGTGCCCATCGCCGGGTGGCGAAGGGCGGCGCCGTCGCGCCGCCGACACCGTCCCTCAAAGTCGCGCCCTTGCTCATGATTGCCCACTTCTCCTCACGGTCGGCCCCTTCGGGGGCGGTCCTTGCTGCCGCCGCACGGCAGTGCGGCGGCACGAGACGCTGGTGGTGAGGGGGAGGTTGCAGCCGAAGAGCGCTCCTGGACACGGAGCGCCGCTGCGGGAGAGGAGGGGATGAAGAAGTGGGGGCCGGGATGGTAGGGCTGCCCACGGGAAGTCCCATGTGCCACGTCGGTGGGACCTGGATGACGCATACAGGTCCGTGCCTCGACGGGCGGTCGGCACGAGATCACCGTAACCGGCCCCCGGGCAGTTGCCAACCCGTCCCTGTGCGGACCCATCGGGCGAAATAAGTCGGTGGAAATACGGAATCCACTCTGAACTGCTCATATATAGCGGTCTATCAGGTGTGAGGAAAGGATTGAGCCATCACGGGCAACGCTGCGGGCTGTGCCTCTCCGGCCGATGGGGGCGCTCCCCGACCTCGACGGCACAGAGTCGCGCTCCGGACCTCCGTGCTGCGAAATCCCAGTTCAGCGGGGCACGTTGGCCATCCTGCGGATTGAGAGGTCTCGCGTCACGACCACGCCGACCGCACATGGCGCGACCGCACGGTCACCATCCGCAGTGCCCGGCCGGATAAGTGCCGCCTGCACCGACTGGGCGCCTGGTCAGCCGTCGTGAAAGGCCCGAGAAACGCCGTCGCTCGGCGGGGGTCTTGTACGTGCCGACAATTACGTCCATGCAGGTCAGGAAGCATGTTGGTACTCGTGGAGTACGCCGCCGAGGCGATCGTGTCGGCGAACGCGAAGATGCTCGATCTGTGGTGGGTTGAGCGGTTCCGGCACAACTCGGAGAGGGGCGGCGGCCTGAAGTGTGCGGTGGGTGCGGTGATGGTTGTAGTGCTGTTCGTACTCGCGGAGCGCTCGCCGCAGGTGGGATTCGTTCCAGAGCAGGGCGCGGTCGAGGAGTTCACGTCGCAGGCTGCGAACCCAGCGTTCCATGATTGAGTTCATGCGTGGCGTGCGGACGGCGGTGAGCACGGTACGGATCCCGGCCTGAGAGAGGATCTCGCCGATGGCGGCGGGGTATTTCGCGTCGCGGTCGCGGATCATGAACTTGATGGTGCTGAGTTTCCCGGCATCTTCGAGATCCATCACGAGGTTCTTGATTGCCTGGGCGACCCAGGCGTGGGTGGGGCGCGCGGTGGTGCCGAGCACACGGGCGCCTCGGTGGGCGTGGTGAATGGCAGTGAGGATGTACTGACGCTGCCCGGTGAGGGTGACGGTCTCGATGAAGTCCATGGCGAGGATCGCCTCGGCCTGGGAGCGCAGGAAAGTGGCCCAGGTGACGTTCGAGCGTTGGGTTGCAGGATCGATGCCTTCGGCCTTGAGGATTTCCCAGACGGTGGAGGGTGCCAGTTTGATGCCGAGGAGCGTGAGTTCGCCGTGGATACGCCGGTATCCCCAGGCGGGGTTTTCCGCGGCGAGGCGGAGTGTGAGGCGGCGGACGGAGGTGATTGTGCGAGGGCGACCGGGACGCGGGTTGCGGCTGAGACGGGTGTGCCGGTTATTCATGAAGTCGCGCTGCCATCGCAGGACAGTGTCTGGGGAGGCGATGAGCCGTAGCTGGCGCAGGGCAGTTCGTGGCAGCGGGGCGAGGAGAGCGGCCAGGAACGCGCGGTCGGCCTCCTGGAATCCGGGGCGTTGGTTGCCGAGTCGGCGTTGCAGGACGGCGAGTTGGTGACGCAGCGCGAGGATCTCGACGTCCTTGTCGTGGTCGCTCATCGGGATCAGCCGCAGGGCGGTGAAGGTGTGGGAGACGGCGATGCAGGCCAGGCGTACGAGCATGGGCATCGATCATTGCCGACCGCTGTCGTCGGCGCGATAGCGGTGCTGAACTGCACCGACGTAATATTCGGCACCCACAGGCCCGGTCGGGCGCGGGGTCGATGCCTTCGGAGGTGAGGATCTCCCAGATGGTGGAGGCCGCGACTTTGATGCCGAGGGTGGCGAGTTCGCCGTGCACCCTGCGGTAACCCCACGCCGGGTTCTCCCGCACCAGGCGCAGGACCAGTCTGCGGATCGAGTGCACCGTGGGCGGTCGGCCCGGCTTCTTCGGCCGACAGGTGCGGGCGTGGCGCCGTTTCATCAAGTCGCGATGCCGGCGCAGCACGGTGCCGGGCCGGATCAGTAGGCGCAGTCGGTGCAGGACCTTGCGGGGTAATGGAACCAGCAGAGCGGCAAGGAACGCCCGGTCTTGTGGAGCGAGCTTCATCCTGTCCGTGCCGAGTTGTCGCTTAAGAACGGTGAGCTTGTGGCGCAGGGTGAGGATCTCCGCGTCCTTGTCGCAGTCGCTCATCGGTAGCAATCGCAGCGCGGCGAACAGGTTGGTGACGGTCAGGTAGGCGAGGCGAAGCAACACGAAATCATCCTGCCGCACCGTCGCAGACGCTCCTGGTCTGCATGGATGACATTCTCGGCAGGCGCAGACTCCGAACTTGTTCTGAAACCATGAGTTAAGGCGCTGATGGAAGTTGCAGGCCGGTGCAGTCGCGCCGCTCGGCTGCCCGCTTGGCGAATGCGGCCAATGCGGCGCGCGCGAAGGATGGATTGTCGGACGTTGCGCTCTGCGGGGTGATCTGGAACAGGGCGCGGGGCCCGTCTCCCGGACAATCGGCGCTCGCCCAGAAGAACTCTTTGACTTCCGCACCGCCGCCGGCCGGCTTCGCGGTCAGTTCGGTGTGCAGGCTCTCACCGCGCTCGCGCAGGGCATATGGGCCGAACGACGCTTCCAGGCGATAGCCGTCATCAGTGTCCTCGCCGTCCAACGAGCACATCGCGTATGGAGCGAGCCGGTCTGCGGGGGTCTCCGTGATCGTGTCAATCCGCTTGTTGCGCGACCAGGGCAACCCGGCGCAGGTGCCGTTGGCTTGCTGGGGAGTTGTGGAGTCTGACGCCGGGTCGACGACCCTTGCCCGTGTGCCTGGCCTGTTCTTGCAGCCCCAGTGGTCCGCGGCGTTGGCGGCGGTCGCGGTGGTCAGCTCGGCCACCTTGCGGCTCACGCTCTTGTTGGGCTCCTCTGAGGTGAGCTGCGCGGTGACAGCGACTGTGTGGTCGCGGTTGGTGCACGGAAGAACGACGCTGGTGTTCACGCCGTCGGTGAAGCCTCGCCAGCCCCCGCCCATAAGTGTGGGAAGCGCGTCTGCGCGCAGCCGCGGGAGGTAGAACTTCAGGTCGATGGCTGAGGTGTCCGGGATGCGTGCGGTGGTGACGACGACGTCCAGGCTTTTGATCCAGCAGAACTCGTAACCCTGCGTAGGTGAGCCCTGTTCAAAGTCGTGGGGCAGTCCCGTGTCTGGGTCGGACGGGAGGCCCGTGAAGGCCACAGTTTCCTCGTACGGCAGTACACCGCCGCAGTACGACTCGAGCTTGTCTTCGTAACGCCAGCGCTTTCCGGTGTCGCTCAGGCGATACCAGCCGTAGCCCCCGAGCAGCGCCAACACCACTGCCAGCACGGCAACCCATGCCCAGCGACGTACTCCCAGCATCCTCCACCCCCGTGGTCGATCAGTCGCTGCACCCTACCTACTCCGCGTCTTGCACGCTCTGCGCCCCCGCTGGTCTCACCTGCTCAGCTGAGGCGTCTCTAGATCCGATGCGCCCTGAGATCGGATTCTCCCGGGGCCGGGCGTAGGACGAGCGTTGTGTCGCTAGTCGGGTGGGAGGTCGTCCGGTGCGTCGGCGTGATCCCACCAGGCGGCGATGAACATGCGGTGCCAAGCGAGCAGGGTTGCGGGGTCAATCGGGAAGACCTGCGGAGGCCTTACTCGTTTCGGGCCTTGGGAACTGGCTGTGGTCCTATGTTCCGAGCAAGCGCTTCTTCTGTTGGTCGAACTCGTCCTGTGTGAGGACTCCTTGCTCGACAAGCGCCTTGAGTTTGCCGAGTTCGTCGGCCACTGACTGCGGTTGTGGTTGAACCGTCCCGGGCGCCGGGACAGAGCCTTCCTCGTTGGCCAACTGCGTAGCGAGCATGTTGAACGCATTCACGTACTGATTGGCCGCTCGCAGGTTCGTGGAGTCCGGTGTCACGCTGTATAACAGGCGGTGCCGCAGCTTCTCCACGGGCAGGTGGTGGAGAAGGCCGGCGAGGATGGTGCGGTCGATTTCGGTGAATGTGGGCTTGCCGACCTGGCGTTGCAGGACCAGTAGCTGGTGCCGCAGCGTCAGTATCTCCACGTCCTTCACTCGGTCGCTCATCGGCAACAGGCGTAGCAGGGCGAGGGCGTTGGACATGGCGAGGTAAGACAGGCGCAGCAGCACGACAGGTCATGATGCCGTTACCGGGCAAGGTGAAGGGACAGCGGGGGAGCGACGGGCATGGCCGACATCAGTGATGAGGTCGTGACCTGGTCGGACGAATTATCGGCACCTGCAATGCCCCGTAGGAAACCCCTCGATCAGCGGCACCATCCGCGCCTCCTACCGGAACCGCCACAGTAGAGGGACACCTATCCCACCCACCCCCCCAATCAGCGTTCTCCCAGCTCAACGCTTCCCTGAGAAGCCGTTGTCTTTGCGGTCGTGATCGCCGAGTTTCCGCTGATCAGGAATGGTTTTGGTGTCGCCGAGGGAGGGTTCGGACGTTCAGTTCGTTCTCGGCGATAGGGAGGTGGCCGCTGGTGACGGCGCGGCAGATCCGCCCCGCTTGGCCGCACCACCGACCAGGCTCCTGGGCTGCATGGATGACATTTTCGACAGGCACACTACGCAGGAACTTGGCCCAGGAAGGACCCGAGCGTCGCGGTGCCGGGGCGACCCCGGCCCGCTTCAGAATCGCCCATACCGTCGAAGCGCCAACTGGGTGGCTCGGGCCGACGAGTTCACCGGCGATCCTGCGGTATCCCCAGTGCGGTATCCCCAGTGCGGGTTCTCCCTAGCCATTTGCAGCACCAGTTCTCGTACAGCGGGCCGGGTAAGCGGGCGGCCGGGACGACGTCGTTTGTAGGTCCAGCGGCGTTTGACCAGGTCGGAGTGCCGGCGCAGCAGTGTGCCCGGAGTGACGAACATGTGCCCTCGCAGGTTCTTGGGCAGCAGCCGGGCCAGTGCCGCGATCACTGCCCGGTCCGCCCATGAGGGTTGTGGCAGGGCGACTTGAAGCCGGAGGACGGCGAGTTGGTGTCGGAGTACGAGTATCTCCGCGTTCATGGAAGCTTCCGATCGTGCCAGCAGCGCAATCCATCCCAGGACTTTCAAGAAGGTCAGGTACAGCAGTCGCGGAGCCATGTCTCAGGATCGCGCCCTGCCTGGCCTTGACCGCAAGGCCAGGCAGGCAGGGGTAGCCAAGTTTTGGGCACTCACAGGTCAGGTAGACAAGACGCAGCAGCACGAGTACTCATCCCGCCGCACCCTCGAAGACGCTTCCGAGCTGTCTGGATGACATTTCCAGCAGGCGCGATGCCGTAGAAGGGAAGTGGCTCACCGCGAGGGGCGGTGCTCGTTGGGATGTACCGGCGGTTGAAACAGGTATGGGTCGATCTTCAGGGCGACAAGACCGCCCTCCAGACCGACACAGACGATGAGGTCGTGTGAGGCCACAGCCAGGGAAGTCGCCGGACGCTGTACGGGGATGACGGCCAGGCAGGTGTGGTCTTCGGGATCCCATACGCGGACTGTCCGGTCGCCGCCAGCACTGATCAGGAGGGTCCGCCCGGTTAGGGAGAGCGGTGCCAGGGCCCTGACCCAGCCGGTGTGGCCTTCGAAGACGTGGACCAGGGCGTCGTCCTCAGTTTCTGGATCCCACAGGCGGATCGTGCCGTCGGTTCCGCCGGTGGCGATTAGGTCAGTGGGGCCGCTCGGAACAGGGCAGACGGCTCGGACAGTACGCGTGTGGCCTTTGAGGCTACGTTGCAGCCGTCCGGAGTTAGGATCCCGGAGTTGGAGGATGGCGTCGTCTCCCACGCTGGCGAGCAGCGGGCCGTGCCAAGCCGTGAGGACGGTGCACAGGGCACGAACCGATCCAGTGTGCGCTGCGATGCGGCTGGTCACACGCCGGGCGATGGTGTCGTACCGCCAGATCTCGCCGTCCGCAGTGCCGATGGCGATGAGGGGTGACCCGGTCCCCCCAATGTCGCATGCGCTACTGAACGGCGTTTCGTGGGTAAGACCGGGAAAATCGTGTGTCGCCAAGTCGATGAATCGTAGTTCGCCCTTGCGCCACGTCCCGCCGACATGGACGAGTCTCTCGATGCCGCCCGCCGCCCGGTAGCGATGCACCGTGCCCGACATCCCGGACGCGTTGGACGGAATGCTTCTTACGGATGCGCCGGTGAGCGGATCCAATAGAGTGATGGCGCTGCCGTTGGTGACGGCGAAGAGCTCTCTATCCGGAACGTGGACAGCGCACACGGACATGGGAGCGGGGGATGGCGACTGCGCCCTGGCCTCTCGTGCTGTCGGCCCGGCGGGATTCCACAGCCGGATGGAGCCGTCCTCGCTGGCGGTGGCCAAGACGTCCTGGTCACCGACCCGGACAGTGCACATGGCTTCGATCCAGTCGCTGTGGCCGTTCAGCTCGCGTAGCGTTTCCCCCGACCTAGGGTCGATGACTCGCACGGCATTCTCGGTGCCTGCGACGGCTACGAGGGTCCGTCCGCCAACGTCGATCGTGCACATCGCGTGAATGTGGACTCCCCGTACTGGCCAGCCTGTTGCCGGCCCTTCCGGGGCAGAACCGAGAGTCCAAAGGATGCCGCTCTCGCCGCCGATGACCAGAAGGAGCCGCCCGTCCACGTCTACGGTGCAGACGCTGGACAGCGCGCCGTACGTGTGGCGGGAGACATGCGGTAGACCATCGGCAGCTGGGTCCCACAGGCGTGCCAGCCCGTCGTAGCCCACTCCGAACACCAGATCGTGATCGGCATCGCCTGGAACCGAGCACAGGGCGTTGGTCTTCCCGGCGCCGGACCAGCAACGGAGGTGGGTGCCGCTGGCTGGATCCCACACCCGCACCGTGCCGTCCGAGCCAGCGCTGACCAATACATCCCCGTCTCTTGTCCGCACTTGGCTCAGTGTCTGTATCCAACTGTTGTGTCCGGTGAGGCTGTGCAGGATCTCTCGGGTGGCTGGGTTCCACACCCGAATAATCCCGTCGCTGCCTGCGCTGGCGAGCAGATCGCGGCCGTCCGAACGGACGGTACACAGGGCCTGTACCCACCCGTCGTGGCCCCGCAGGATGTGGATGGCCTGTCCCGTCTCGGGGTTCCACAGTCGCACGGTGCCATCGGCTCCGCCGCTGGCAAGGAGCTCTTGGCCTTCGACCCGCACGGAACATACGGCGTTGACACTGCCTATGTGGCCGTCGAGGGTGACCTCGTCCTCGCTGGGCGGGCACACGGACCATGTGGCCCGGTACGGCGCAGAATGCCTGAGGGGCGAATAGGTGGGGTGGAGCCGTTCCACGGCCTCGGTGACGCTGAAGAGTGCCACTCTGCTGTCCGGGCTGGCGTCGATAGCTGAAGGCGTCTTGCGCAGGAGGCGGACCCGTGGGCGCGTGGCGGCTGAAGCGTACCGGTCGGCCAGGGGGGTCAGCCGGCCGAGGTCGGCGTATAGCAGATACAGCTTGTCCTCGAGGAGATCATCGAGGACGCCTCCGCGGGCTGCATGTACGGGGAGGGAACGCAGCAGGTACGGATCGGCGCCGTCCCATCCTATGGCCCGTCCAGCTGCTGTCATGGCCAGGGCCAGCGCCCGCTCGTCTGACGGTAGCTGCCCTTCCTCCGTCCGCGTCCGGATTAGTGCGTCGTTGAGAGCCTGGTGGAATAGCCGATATGCGCTGGTGTCCTCGTTCCGGCTGCTCTCGATGAGGAAATTGGCGGCGGACGACTGCGCGAACGCCCGCAGATCCTCCCCTGACACCGTGACACCACTGAGTGCCGCGACGGCGTCCCGCCACAGGCTCAGGCTGAAGCCGGGGGCCTCTGCGTAGGCAAGGGCGGTGAAAGCCGGACCCGCCTTCACCGAGCCTTGGGTCGGCAGCCGTTGGAGGTATTCGCGCAGCGCCGCGTCCACGGTGGGAGTGAAGGCGACATCCTGCGGGGGAATGGCCCGCTCGTCGTAGAGGCCGTGCGTGCGGGCCACCAGGCCAGCCACGAGGAAGTTGCGGTCGGCGAGGGCAGCGATGCGTCGGGCCACCGGCAGCGCGACGGCCTGGTCCGCGTAGGGGTTGTCGGGGCGTTCGTCGCCCAGTAGTTGCAAGGTGGCGAGGGCGTACGACTCAAGGTCGGCCTGGGAGAAGTAGTGTGGCGCGTCCAGGTCCAGCACGCGTGCTGCCGGCCCGAAAACCGTCAGTAGATCGCCGGAGTCGTCGACCCGGCGGCTGCCCAGCAGAATCCGCACGCCGACATCCCCGCAGGTCTCCATCAGCGGAAGCACGATCCTGGTGACGACGATGCGGGATTCCTCGGGTGTGGCGGCTTCGTCGAGGGCGTCGACGACGACCGTGAAGGAGTCGATGGCCCGTTCCGTCAGCGCGAGCCGCAGGGCAGCTGGAAGGTCCTCTGTGGTCCGGGGGAGGGTGGCTGAGGCGGCGCGAGCGATTTCGTTCGCTACGTCCAGGGCGGTCTTGCCCTTCGCATGGACCGCGCACGCCACTGAGCCGACCGGTGCCCGCACGGCGTCGTCGTCGGTGGGCAGACAGGCCGTGATTCCCGCGTCCGCAGTGGTGACGATCCGGCCCAGCACCGCAGACTTGCCGACACCCGGCGATCCGGTCACGACCAGTGCGCGGCGGTCCTGGCCGCCCTCCTCCAGCCAGGCCACGATTTCTGTGAGCGCCGTTCGGCGGCCGCGGAATCGGAAGCCGCGCTCGGATTCGACGCTTACGCCCCGAGCCCGCGGTCGCCAGTGCCGGTCGGCCTCCGGATCAGTGTCCAGGCTCCAGCCCCATGCGGCCAGCGCTTCCTCGCCGGCCGCCTCCACTGACCAAGTGGCGAGGGCGCGCAGCTTCTGTTCCGGCAGAGACCGGTCGATTTGCCACAGCGTCATAGCGCACGAGGCAGAGCCGCCCGCCGAGCTCATCATGCCCACCACGGCGCCGTAGGCCGGTGACCACAATGCGGCGCCGCCGTAACTGGGTTCTCCCGGTGCTCGGGCGTCGACGTCCAATTGCACGAGCCCGTAGCTGAGGTCTTCGCTTACCGAGCCCGACAGTGAGCTGCCCCGCCAGTCGCCGCCGGGGAAACCGAAGGACCACCAGGTGCTGCCCACCAGATCGCTCGGTGTCGGACAACGTAGCCGTGTCGCGAGCTCGGCGGGCACAGGGTCAATGAGCGTTAGTACGGCCACGTCGTTGATGACGACCTGAGCGGGTAGGGCAACGTTCCGGACTCGGATCCGCAGCGGTGCGAGGTCTCCGGCCTTGGGAAAGGCGACCCACAGCTCCTCTCCTCGTGCGTGTCGCGATTGGATGGCTCGGGCGCACGTCAGCACCCGCTCGGTGTCAATGACAAATCCAGCGCTTAGAGGCCTGGTGTCGTCGGGGGTCTCATGGATCGCGGCTACCCAAACGGACTCCTGCGGCCGCAACCGGGTGTGCGGCTCAGCTCTCATCCCAGGCCCCTAGTCCTGCGAGTGCCACCCAGCCGTATGCCGTGGTCCGTATCATCGCCCCGCCCCCTGAACTCGGCTTTTATGCTAGTGAACTCGCTCGCCTGACGCAGCGGGTCCGGCCGAACGTCCGGGCGTCATCCGCGAATTCGTGCGGTGTAGGCCAGGGACAGTGGGCTGGCATAACCGCTGTGATGGCGAAGGGCTCCGTCGACGCAGGCGAGTGCTGATGCTCATGAACCGGTAGATGGCGGGCCTGCAGCTTCTACCTGCGTGCGAGAACTGCCGTGGCGCTCTCCACGATCGAGACGTGACTGCCCGTTGCCGTGCCGGCAACCAAATCTGGGTCTGCACCGCCTCTCACCTACCCCTGGAGCCAACGCGGCCGCGAGCTGACGGCGCGAATCTGAGCCGCTGGTACACGACGGCGCGGAACGCGGCCAGGCGCGTCCGGCGCATTTTCGTGGCCCGTACACCTCGTCGGGGCGGGAAGGCCGCCCCGCCCACGTCCCCGATCAGCCGCACGGGTGCGCCGGGGCGGTAGAAGTTGAGACGCCGACGGGGGTGTTTCTGCTGGCGGCGGTCAGTCGGCGGTGTCCGGCCCGGCCGTGCTGCGCAGCGTGCTGATCATCGCTGTGACCTCGTGACCGCCCGGCGGGATGGTGCGCTGCGGCCCACCGTAGGTGAGCAGGGTTTCGAGAGGGCGGTCCTCCGTGAACCCTCGTAGATGCGTGGAAAAGCCGGCCCGGTGGCTCTCCGAGCTCCTTGGTTCCGCCTGCGCGCGTTCGAAGTAGTTTGTGAGGATGTGCCAGGTGTCCGGCTCGGCGACCAGTAGGTGGAAGAAGCCCCGGTGCCGGGTGCGGATGATGAGGAGTATCGCGAGCTGGAGATTGAAGGCGGGGGGCGATTCGCGGCCGTTCTGGGCGCGGGCGACGGCAAGCGCCATGCCCAGAACATTGAGGTAGCGCTTCAGCCGTCGGGGGTTGCTGCCCAGGGTGCTCTGGAGCAGTCCCCAGAAGTAGTCGAGGTCTGCGAACTCCGGAATGGCTGTTGCGTAGGCTCGCCGCAGCGTATCGAAGCCCACGTCGGGCAGGAAGAAAGGCAGTTGGACAACTTTGTCGAGGTAGGCCATGCCCGACACCACCTCGGACGGCGCGCCCTTGAGCGCCTCGCCGAACTTGTTCGTGGCCACTGCCGCCAACACGTCCAGATCCAGCGCGAGCACGAACACGCACTGGGTCTCCGCCAAGAACAGCTTCAGCGACTCCAGTACGGTCATGGCGGATTCTGGCGTGCACCGGTCGAGGTCGTCGACGAAGACGACGAGTCGGCCATCCTTGCCGACGAACTCCAGGACCGCTTCGGCGAAATCGGATTCGAAACGATTGATCTGCCGGTACTGTTCCGAATCCCGCACAGAGATGTCCTGGAGCATCTGGTCCACGGCTTCGCCTTTGATAACGCCACCAGTACCCAGCGTCGTCGCGATTCCCAGACCTGCCCGGAAGGACAGCCACGTCGCAGCTTTGGCCAGGCGGCGAGCCCTGTCCCCGAGATTCTCTTCGTTCTCCAACTCGGCGAGGATGGTGTGCAGCAGCGCGGCCCAGACCTCGACCTTGCGGTCGTACTTCCACGGGTTGAACCAGATGGTTCGTACACGATCATCCTCGAAGCGCCGCTCCCACAGCCGTAGGAAGCTCGATTTTCCGGACCCCCAGGAGCCGAACACCCCGACGGTGAGTGGAAGTGGCGTCGCCTGCGCGACGGCGTCGTGCAGGACGGTGACATAGGGCTCGAAGTGGAACGCGTCGTCCTCGGGACGGTTAATGGGGTTATCGGTCAGCGGGAGCAAAGGGGATTTCTCCTGTCGTTCGATTGCTGTTGATCGTCGTGTGGATCATTCGAAGTGGGAAGGGTCCTCCAGGCTGCGGCAGACCGCATCCAGTTGAGCTGACCGGGCGTGCGGGCCGGTCCGGCAGCACTGCCTCGCGAGTTCGGCCATCCGGCGGGCGGTGTCGAGGTCGCCGAGGGCTTGATAGTGGCGCATGGTGGCGACGAGTAGGTCGAGTACTTGGGGGCGCGTGCTGGTCAGGGGCTGAGCTAGGTCCAGGCCTGGACTATCTCAATCATGCGCCGTCGGCCGCACGGTGTCTGGCCGGACCAGTAACTGGAGCCGGCGCAGGACCTGACGGGGCAGGGGCACCAGTAGAGCGGCAAAGAATGCCCGGTCTTGTGGAGCAAGCTTCACTCGGTCCGCGCCGAGTTGTCGCTCAGGGACGGTGAGCTGGTGGCGCAGGGCGAGTATCTCCGTGACCTTGCCGCGGTCGCCCGTCGGCAGCAACCGCGGCGCGCCGAACAGGTTGGTGACGGTTAAGTAGACAAGACGCAGCAGCACAAGTGCACATCCTGCCGCACCATCGCAGACGCTCCTGAGCTGTATGGATGGCATTCTCGGCAGGCGCAGAGCCCCTCGATCCCGAACTGCGCGGGGAGATAGGCCACTTCCTCGCCGAGCAGCCCGAGATCGACCGCGTCGTGAGCCTGCTCACGACGCGGCTCGGTATGGACTCAATGCTCGTCGCCGCCCGCATCGACCTCGCGCCCGGCCGGGACAGCGAGGTCGTGGAACTCGTCATGGAGCGCATCAAGCCCGGAGCGGCCGAACTATGGCCGCAGGCCGACCTGTTCCTCGACGTCACCGAGGCGCCGCCCCGACCGGGTGCCGAGGTAGACCCGGACCTCACGGCCTCGTAGAAGACTTCGTCAGCCGCCACGGTGCAGCTCTCGCTCACTGACAGGGACGGTCGGGTACCACCGGAACAAGTTGCCGGGCCCGGCTGGGCCCCCTGGGGAGAGTGCGGGGAACTCTAGCTTGCCCGCTACTTCAGGTGATACTTGCAGCCTTTCGCGGACTCGCCCCCTGCATACTCGGCGACGGTTTCGCCGTCGACCTTGATGCTGCAGGGCGGGAAGTCGAATGATCCGCTAGGGGTCAGTACGGCTTGGGATGACACGGATATGGTGGTGCCCGACTTGAGGTAGGCGCCCTCGAGCGTCACGTCGCTGGTCTTCTTCCAGGGGAGAGAGACCTGCGCGGAATGATTGGTATCCGTGATGTACAGGATGTTGGGTTTACCCTTGCCCTCGACCGCGACGGTCACCTCGTAGGTTTTCGGCTTGCCCCACTTGGACGTCGGCTTCGCCGACTCCTTCGGTGAATTGGTGGAGTTGCCCGCGTCGGCCTTCGCGCCGTTCCCTCCGCTGCCACACCCCGTGAGCAGCAGCGCAACCACCATGGCCACAGCGACTCCAACGACCGTCTTGCGCACGTCTCTTCCTCTCCCGCCACAGCTTCCAGCGCGGGCAAAGCGCCACGGCCGGGATGCTGATCATATGGGGGTGCGCCGACAGCCCCGAGCTGTGGCGGGGGCCACCGGCGTGGTCAGGCGGGCGCGGCGCGGCGGGGCTGCCCGTTCCCGGGGAATGACCGTCAACGTCGCTGGCATTATCGCCTGTGATTACGCGGCTGCCGACGACCGATGGCGTCCCGTCGAGTGCTGTATTCAGTCGAGGCTGTGTGGGGGAGCGCGTGGCGTAGGTGTTGCTCGTTCCAGATGAGGGTGTGGTCCAGGAGTTCGTGGCGGCAGGTCTGGACCCAGCGTTCCATGATGGCGTTTATGCGCGGTATCTGGACGTCGGTGCGCACGACCCGTATGCCGGCATTGTGCAGAGTTTCGTCGACGAGGGCGGGGTATTTCGCGTCCGGTCTCGGATCAGGTACGCGTGGGTGGCCTGTGCGTCAGTGAGGTCCATGGCCAGGTTTCGGGCGGCTTGGGCCACCGAGGCCGCGGTTGGGTGGGCGGCGGCGAACCACGGATGCAGAAGCGCCGAGCTTTCAACCGTTGGGGAAGGGAACCTTCGTGAGCTCTTCGGAGATGAGCCAGACCCGCTGGGCTTCGTCTGCGCTACGCAGCCGGCTGTACAGCTTCTGCTCCCCGGGAGGGCCGCCCAGGTGCCCGGGCCCGCTGGGTCCATAGAAGCCGCCGGGCGTGGCGTCGGGGGAGAGGGCCGCGTAGAGGGCGGGGAGCTTCGCGGTCTGAACCGTCCCGACGAGGATGCCGCGGGCGGACATCGCCCGGATCAGGCGAACACTCAGGGTGTCCTTGTCGCGACTGACCTCGGGGCGGGCAGCGAGCAGGTTCGTCGGGGCGACGCCGGGATGGGAGAGGTTGCTCGTGATGCCCCAGCTATTGGCCTGGCTGCGCCGGTCGAGTTCGAGGCCGAAGAGCCCGAACGCGATCTTCGACTGGCTGTATGCCTTCCTGCCGTCGTAGGAGCGTTCCCAGTTCAGGTCGTCCCAGTTGATGGCGCCCTGATTCGCCGCGACGCTGACCTGTGAGGTGACGCGTGCCTGGCCTGCGCGCAGCAGCGGCAGCAGGTGGGCCACGAGGGCGAAGTGGCCCAGATGGTTGGTGCCGAACTGAAGCTCGAACCCGTCGGCGGTGGTCTGCCGGTCGGGCGGGGTCATGACGCCGGCGTTGTTGACGAGGAGGTGGATCGGACGTCCCTCCTCTTGCAGGGTCTCGCCGAGGGCCGCGACGGAGGCGAGTGAGGACAGGTCGAGCTCGCGCAGCGACACGTTCGCATGGGGGGCGGCCTGACGGATCGTGGAGATCGCGGCCTCGCCTTTGCGTGGGTTGCGAACGGGCAGGAGCACTTCGGCTCCGGCCGCGGCAAGCCTTGTGGCGATGCCGAGTCCGATGCCGTCGCTGGCTCCGGTGACGACGGCGCGCCTGCCGGACAGGTCGGGGACGGTGATGTCGATGGGTGTGCGTGGCATGTGGCCCACTCCTGGATGTTGTGTCGTTGCCTCCACCCTCGTGGAAGACGACGGCGCTGTTCAGGGCTGCTCGATCCACTGATCGAGAAGTCCAGGCTCCGGTCATGCGATTGCCCCGCCCACGGATACGACCCTGCCGATCCCGTCCGCCGAGCCCGTGACCACCGCGACCTTCCCGGTGAGAATCAGTCATGCCCCCGGTCCTTCCCCGGTCCTTCCCCGGTCCTTCCCCGGTCATTTCACGAGGGGGTACGGCTTTCAGCCTCGGATGGCGCTGTAGCGGGGGCAACTCGTGAAGGGGGGATCGACAATCCGTGGCTGCCGGGATGCGCGGGCGGTAGAAATGAGTATCGAAGCGGACATGCACGATGACGGAGGCGCACACGGTGATCGATCGGACCGGACTGGCGCAGTTCCTCCGGAACCGCCGGGAGTCGCTGCAACCCGAGGACGTCGGCCTCCCGCGTGGACGACGCCGCAGGACCAGCGGGCTGCGGCGGGAGGAAGTGGCCTCCCTGTGCCACATGTCGACCGACTACTACGCGCGGCTCGAACGGGAGCGCGGACCCCAGCCGTCCGAGCAGATGATCGTCTCCATCGCGCAGGGACTGCGCCTCTCCCTCGACGAGCGCGACCACCTGTTCCGGCTCGCCGGACACACCTCACCCCCGCGCGGCTTCGGAGGTGAGCACATCAGCCCCGGCCTGCTGCGCATCCTCGACCGCCTGCACGACACCCCCGCGGAGATCGTCACCGAGCTCGGCGAAACGCTTCGCCAGACCCCGCCCGACATTGCGCTCACCGGCGACCTGACCGCCTACAGCGGCCCGGCCCGCAGCATCGGCTACCGATGGTTCACCGACCCCGCCACACGAGAGCTCTACGCCCCCGAAGACCATGCGTTCCTCACCCGCATGTTCGCCTCGGGCCTGCGCGAGGTGGCCACACTGCGGGGCTCCGGTTCGCGCGCGGCCCACTACGCCGACCTGCTGCGCGCACAGAGCGAAGAGTTCCGTCAGGTGTGGGACCACCACGAGATCGGCATCCGCCCCCACGAGGTGAAGCACTTCATCCATCCCGAGGTTGGCGCCTTGGAGTTGACCTGTCAGACGCTGCTCGATCCGAACCAGTCGCAGCTGCTCCTCGTCTACACCGCCGTTCCCGGCAGCGAGAGCTACGAGAAGTTGCAGTTGCTGTCCGTCATAGGAGCACAGGCGCTGCGCTGAGGGGCTCCGTCTGTGCAGCGAGACGGTTTCATCTGCAGGCCCGAGGGCGATGTTCCTCCTCGGCATCGCTGCTCCTTGCAGTTGTCAGAATCGCGCTCGCGACAACCTCGAAGAGGCGATCGGAGCGTGGTGCGAGCGAGGTCGACCGCCGAGCCGAGCGAGCATGGCCACCAGCGCCCCTGCCCGGTCGGGGTCTCGGATCAGCTCGTCGATCGCAGCCTCGGCCAGGGCGTTGGCCAGGGCCCTGGCCAGGGCGTTGGCCAGAAGACAAATCGGCGCCATCGATATCGCTCCGCGTCGCTCCGCGCCGCGCTATGCCCGCGGCCCGGGCACGGCTCAGGAGCCTCGCATCGGCTACGCGCGGCATCGCCATCCGGCTGGGACAACGCGGCGCGAACGTCGTCGTCAACTACTCCCGCGACGCGTTGGGAGCAGCCGCGACCGTGGTCAGGCGCCGGCGCCGCCGTCGACCGGCAGGATCGCGCCGGTGACGTACGAGGCGCGGTCGCTCAGGAGCCAGGCCGCCGCCTCGGCGATCTGCTCGGGGTCGGCCATCTTGCCCAGCGGGATCGAAGCGGTCATCTGCTCGACGATGCCAGGGGTGGCCTTCTCCCAGGCGTCGATCATCTCGGTGGAGGTGCCGCCCGGCGTGATGGCGTTCACCCTGATCCCGGCCGGGGCCCAGTTGACCGCGGCCGTCTCGGTGAGGCTGTTCAGTGCGCGCTTCATCGCCCCGTAGGCAGGAAGCGCCGGATTGGCGCGCCGGCTGCCGATGCTGGAGGTGTTCACGATCGCCCCGCCGCCGCCCTGGCGCATGAGTGTGGCCTCGGCGTTCATCGCGGTCCAGTGGGCGCGGAAGTTCACCGCGAACTGCTCGTCGATGTCCTCCTCGCTGGTGGCATCGACCGGGCCGAACTGACGCTGGGGGACCGCCCCGTTGTTGAACGCACCATCCAGCCGGCCGTAAAGCTGCTCGACGCGGTCGACGGCGGCCAGGACACTCGCGCGGTCGGCCAGGTCCAGGGCAACGGCGTCGGCGATTCCTCCAGCGGCCCGTATCTCGGTGACGATTCGGTCGAGGGCGTCGGTGCTGCGGGCGGCCAGGACGACCTTCGCGCCCTCCCGCGCGAACAGGCGCGCCGCGGCGGCTCCGATACCGCGGCTGGCGCCGGTGACGAACACGACCTTGCCGTTCAGCAGGCCGATGGGCGTGGTGCAGATGTGGTTGCTCATGCTGCAAGTGTTCGCCGCTACCCACTGCCGTATACAGGCACAAGACGAACCAGGATCCCGCCCCAGCGAGGCGTGCAGACTCGGTGTATGGACAAGCACGAGCTGGGAACGTTCCTGCGCAACCGCCGCGAGCGCCTGAGGCCCCAAGACGTGGGCCTGACCTCGGGCCCGCGCCGCCGCACGCCGGGTCTGCGCCGCGAGGAGGTCGCCGTACTGGCCCATATCTCCACCGAGTACTACGTCCGCCTCGAACAGGGCCGGGCCGCCTCCCGGCCCTCCGGCGATATCCTGGCGGCCATTGCCGGCGCGCTCCTGCTCAATGACGCTGAGTGCGACCACCTGCACCTTCTGGCGGGCACCGCACCCAACCGCACCCGCCTGCACCGGCGCGACGTGCGCCCCAGCATCCTCGCCCTGCTGGAACGGCTGCCACGCACCGCAGGCTTCGTCATGTCCGTAACCTTCGAAGTCCTGGCCTGGAACGACCTGGCCGCCGCCCTCATAGAGGACTTCGGCGCAGTCGACCCCCGCGACCGCAATCTCGCCCGCAAGGTGTTCCTCCACCCCAGGCCCACCACCGCAGCGCTCTACGGAATCGCCGACCTCACCGAGTTCCGCCACCAGGCGATCATGAGCCTGCGCGCCGCCCTCGCCCGCTACCCCACCGACCCCGCCGTAACAGGACTCGTCGACGAACTGCGTTACGGGAGCCCCGACTTCGCCCACCTTTGGGACCGCCACGACGTGCAGGCCGCACCCACCCTCACCAAAACCTTCAACCACCCCGCCGTCGGACCGGTCACCGTCGACTGCGACTCCCTGGCCCTGACCGAACGCGACCAGCACCTTGTCCTTTACAGCGCCCCTCAGGGCTCCCCGGACGCGGACGCACTGGCTCTGCTCGACGTCCTGGGAACCTCAGCCACCCAGTACCACCCCTGACGCCCGCCACCCGGGCGCAGTAGTGCCCGACCGTGCGGTACTTCACCACTGTCCTTGAACGCTGGCCTCCGAACGGGGATGGGAGTCTCCGCTGGGGCTACTTGGCTTCATCAGGACCTGGGAAAGGGCGGTGCGCCTTGGAACTGTCGACGAGCTGTTTGCGGCCCAGTTCGTGGCGCACCATCGCCATCCGCGAGTTGAAGCGGCCAAGGAGCTTCACGGCGGACGCGATCTCCCAGGCGTCCTGCTCGGTGAGGATCAGTAACCGGAGTCGACGCAGGACCTTGCGGAGCAGGGGGATCAGCAGAGCGGCGAGGAACGCCCGGTCTTCGGGAGTGAACTTGATTCGGTCCGGGCCGAGTTGTCGCTCCATGACGGTGAGCTGGCGGTGTAGGGCGAGGATTTCCGTGTTCTTCTCGCGGTCGCTCATCGGTAGCAATCGCGGTGCGGCGAACAGGTTGGTGACGGTCAGGCAGGCGAGACGAAGCAACACGAGATTATTCCTGCCGCCCCGTCGATGACGCTCCTGATCTGCGTGGATGACATTTTCGGCAGGCGCACTGCTCGGACGTGACTATCGGCACGGGCAGGGCCCTGGCCGCTCACCTGTGACCTGGGCGTACAACGCCTGGGTGACCGGGAATGCCGCGAGCCGGTAGGGCGTGAATCCGACATCCCAACTGCGCCGCGTGCGCGGTCCGACAGCGTCACTAGCCCCGCAGGGATGGGGATCATCTCGTTCCCCGTACGCACGTCCACGAGCAGGGGAGCCTACCGGCAGGCTGTCCGGGTGCTGGCTGTTACTCCGCCGGTCAGGGCTCCTGGTGGAGTCGAGGGTCTGCGACGTCACCCTCTGGGGAGGTTTCGTGCGGCTGGGTGAACTCCTGGATGCCGAGCACCCGCAGAAGCTCCAGCCGTTCGCGGGTCTCGTTGTCGGCGGGGGTGAGCACCATCAGCCGCTGCCGGTGGTCGACGCCGACGAGCGTCTCGACATCCATGAGCAGGTGACCTACGCGTGGATGGATCAGGAGCTTGCGATCCGTTCGTTTGACCGCCACTTGGTGCTCGGCCCACATCCGGCGGAAGTCGCTGTTCGCCGCCCGCAGCCGCGTGACGAACCCGGCGACGGCGGGGTCGCCGGAGTGACGGCCGACGGCCGCGCGCAGGTCGGCCACGAGTTCGCGGGCGTGGCGCTCGTGCTCGCCGGGCGGGTGCGAAGCGCGGACAGCGGGATCGGTGAACCAGCGGTACACGAGATAGCGCCGGTCGCCGGTGAACGCGGTCTGGTCACCCATCAGCAACAGGGACGCCGGGTTCTGGGCGAGAACCTCCCCCAGGTCGGACAGGACCACCGCCGAAGTGCCGGTGAGCAGCTCCATCATGCGCACGAGGCCGGTGCGGGCCAGCTGAGCGGGACCGTCGGTACGAGGTGGCTGATGACCCGCAAGATAGAACAAGTGCTCGCGTTCGTCGTCGGACAGCCGCAACGCGCGGGCCAGCGCCCCGAGCAGCTGCGTCGAAGGCTGACTGCTGCGGCCCTGCTCCAGGCGTGCCACATAGTCCACCGATATCCCGGCGAACATCGCCACCTCTTCGCGGCGCAGGCCGTTGCTACGGCGCCGAGGTCCCTTGGGCAGGCCGACCTCGCCCGGGTGGATCGCCTCGCGGCGACGACGCAGGAAGTCCGCCAGTTGATCGCGCTCCATGAGCTCATCGTCGCACTGGGGCGACTCCCCAACCAGGGAGTGGCACTCCGATGACACATGCTCCTCTTCCGCCCGGCCCGGAACCGAAGCAGAGTCGGCGGCAGGCCGACGAGCGAACTCCGTCTGGCCCGACGAGAAGGAGAACACGATGCAGGCACGCACTCTGGGCACCACCGGCCCGACCGTTTCCGCGCTGGGTCTCGGCGCGATGGGTATGTCCGGCGCCTATGGCCCTGCCGACCGCGCCGAAAGCATCGCCACCGTGCGTGCCGCGCTGGAGGCCGGTCTCACCCTGATCGACACGGCTGACTTCTACGCCTCCGGTCACAACGAGCTGCTGGTGGCCGAGGCGCTGCGAGGCAGGGAGCGCGGCAGCTATCGGCTGAGCGTGAAGTTCGGCATGCTCACCACCCCCGGAGGCGCGTATACCGGTATCGACGGCCGTCCCGAGGGGATGAGGAACTTCCTTGCCCACTCCCTGACCCGCCTGGGCACCGACCATGTCGACGTGTACCGCCTGGCGCGGCTGGACCCGGCGGTGCCGATCGAGGAGACGGTGGGGGCGATCAAGGAGATGGTCGACGCCGGGCACGTGCGCCACATCGGGCTCTCGGAGGTCGACGCCGACACCGTGCGGCGCGCTCACGCCGTGCATCCGATCAGCGACCTGCAAGTCGAGTACTCGCTGCTGACGCGGACCGTGGAAGCCGATGTCCTGCCCACGCTGCGTGAACTCGGCATCGGCATGACCGCGCACGGCGTGCTCGGCCGGGGCCTGCTCTCCGGACGCTGGAGCGCCGGCACCTCCATCGGCCCCCGAGACTGGCGCGCCTTCGACCCGCGGTTCGCCGACGGGAACCTGGAGCACAACCTCACCCTTGTGGAGGCCCTGCGCCAGGTCGCCGAGGCGAAGGAGTGCTCCGTCGCCCAGCTCGCCATCGCCTGGGTGGCTGCCCAGGGCGACGACATCGTGCCGTTGGTGGGCGCCCGTACCCGCGACCGGCTGGCCGAGGCGCTGCCCGCGAGCGAGATCCGGCTCACCCAGGACGACCTCGCCCGGATCGAGAAGGCGGTCCCGGACCGCGCCGCGCGCGGCAGTCTCGACGCGTCCGCCGCCCTGTCCGAGCTCCTGGGCTGAGGAGAAAGTACACATGTTCCCTGAAGAGATCCGCGCCGGCTCACTCGCGGCCACCGACACCTACTTCGAAGCGTTCGAGGCCGGCGACATGGCAGGAATGGCAGCCGTCCTCGCCGCCGATGTCGTGCACGTCCTGGCGATGTCCTTCGACGGCGGCGTCGAGCCCGCCGTCGTCCTCACCGGCAAGGACGAGGTACTGGGGTTCTTCGCCGGCCTTCTGCGGCAGGTCAGCCGCCGTGTCCTAGCCGACCGGCGCGTCACCGCCGGTGCGGACGGCGACGTGGTGTTCGTCGAGGCCGTCGGTGACGCCGTGCTCGCCGGCTCGGGCACCTCCTACAAGAACGTGTACGTGTTCAAGTTCGAGTGTGCCGACGGCCAGGTGCGGCGCCTCACCGAGTACTCCAACCCGGTCGCGGCCCACAAGACGCTGAACATCCCGCTGGGATGACTCGCCGGTGCTCCCGCACCGGACGCATGCACACCGACACACCGATACACCGATACACCGGCACATTGCCTTTGACGACAAGGAGAGTCCTTCATGCGTGTCTTCCTCACCGGTGGGAGTGGCTTTCTCGGTCAGCACCTGATCAGCCGGCTGCGTGCCGAGGGCCACAGCGTCGTCGCCCTGGCCCGCTCCACCGCGAGTATGCGCAAGGTGACCGAGGCCGGGGCGCAGCCGGTCCGCGGCGACCTCGCCGAGCTGGCCGGCCAGGGTGGCCCGGCGGTTCCCCCGGCTTGGCTCGATCACCTGCGCGACGTCGACGCGGTCGTGCACGCCGCGGCCCGCATGGAGTTCTGGGGCGACGATGCCGGCTTCCGTGCCGACAACCACGAGCCGACCGTCGCCCTGCACGCGGCCGCGGCCGCGGCGGGAGTCTCCCGATTCGTGCTCATCAGCGCCGCCGGCGTGTCGATCGGCACCCAACGCGCCGCCGTGGTCGACGAGAACACCGACGACGGCACCTCCGCCCTTGCCTACGGCCGGGTCAAACTGGCCACCGAGAACGCCTTGCGCGATGCCGCGTCGCCTGCCACGACCCTGGTGATCCTGCGACCGCCGTTCATCTGGGGCGCTGGCATGACCACCATGGCCGACGCGGTCGAGTCCGCTCGCAAGGGGGGTTGGATGTGGATCGACCAGGGCCGCCACACCATGGACTTCGTGCATGTCGGCAACCTCGCCGACGCCGCCGTCCTTGCCCTCACCCGCGGCCGCCACGGCACGCCCTACTACGTCACCGACGGCGCCCCCATGGCGATCCGTGACTTCTTCACCGCCCTCATGGCCACCCAGGGTGCCGACGTCGCCAACAGCCGCAGCGTCCCGCTGGCGATCGCCGCGCCGATGGCAGCCCTCGTGGACGGCGGCGCCCGCCTGCTCCGCCGACGTACCGCGCCCCCGCTCACCAACTGGCTGATCGCCAACATGGGCCGCGACCGCGCCTACGACATCAGCGCAGCCCGAGCCGACCTCGGCTACCGACCGCGTGTCGGCCTCGATGCGGGCCTCCTGGAGATGATGCCCTGATGGAGATGACGCCCTGAGCGGCCGGCACCGCCGGCGGAACACGGACCTCGGTCAGCCGGCCGCGCGGCCCGAATATGAGAGCCGCAGCGAGAACAGGTAGCACTTGGTCGACACCCGGCCAGGTTGATCCACACGTCGCCGAGGTCCGCCTCCGCCTCATCGCCCGGCCGGTGGTGCGTCTGCGGGATGAACGAGGCTGGCGGACCGCGGCCTTCTTCGACGCGGATCTCGCGGCACCGGTAGTAGACGTAGTCGCGCACCATCGCGCAGCGCAGGTCAGCTCTTCGGCGCCGTACTCGTCCAGCAGACGGTGGAAGACCCGAGTGACGGTGTGCTTCTGCTTGCGCGGCGCGCCCAAAACCACCCCGGCAGGACACCAACCACATCTGGGTTCAGCTTCTCGTGGGCCCTTCCGACCACACGACCGGACAACTGCCCGTGTCTCTCACTGGGTTGGTCTGCGTATGCCCTTCCCGTGATGCGCCCGCGGGACGAAACGGCGCGGCTGCACGCACGTGACGTCACCCGGACGCTGCCGACCCCTTGTCTGGGTGGACTCCGTGTCTTGGTGCACACGGCATCCAGAGGTTGAACGCGGTGGCGGGATGCTGTGCAGGTCGCAGGGGTAGCGGCTACGGATGACTGCTCCTGTGAGTCCCCTTGCCGGGGTGCGCGGGGCACACGGTGCTGGCGGGGGCCCTACAGCAGGGCGCCGCCGGACACTTCGAGTCGTTGGGCGGTGACCCATCGCAGGTCCTCGGAGGCGAGCGCGGCGATGGCGTCGCCGATCTCCTGCGGTTCGCCGACGCGGCCGAGCGCGGTCTGCGCGCTCAAGCCCTCGCGCATCTGGGCGTCGTCGCGCATGGCGCCGCCGTTGAAGTCGGTGGCGGTCGGCCCAGGCGCGATGGCGTTGACGCGGATCTTGCGCGCCCCCAGCTCCACGGCCAATGTCCGGCTGAGGACCTCGACCGCCGCCTTGGAAGCCGAGTAGACCGAGGTGCCGGCACTGGTGTGGCGGCTGAGGGAGGAGGAGACGTTGATGATCCGCCCGCCGTCGGCCAGCACGGGCGCAAGCGCCTGGATGAGGAAGAACGTGCCGCGCACGTTGGTGTCCATCATCGCGTCGTAGTCGTCGACCGTGACCGCTTCCAGCGGTCCGAACAGCCCGATCCCGGCATTGTTGACCAGGACGTCCAGCCGGGTCGCCTCCCAACGCTCCAGTTGCGCGGCGAGGTGGGAGACGAAGGCGGGAAAGGAGGCCACGTCGCTGATGTCCAGCCGCAGTGCGGCAGCCGTGGCGCCGGTTTCCTGAACGTTCTTGACCGTCTCCTCGGCCTCCTGCGCGTCGCCGCGGTAGGTGACGACGACGCGCAGCCCGTGCCGGGCCAGCGCCTGGGCCGTGGCCCGGCCCAGCCCGCGATTGCCGCCAGTCACCAATGCGATCTTGCCTGACTCCATGCGTGCTTCTCCTTCGGGAGCGGAACGACGCCAGCCGGGAGTGCTCCGCCGACAGGGATGCGAGTCGGTCGACTCGCATCCCTGTCCACGTAAACATCCGCACAGTGGCGAGTCAAGTGACTCGCCTCGTGATGGGTCATACTGGGCCCATGACCGCAGGACTCTCCGCGCACCATCAACGACTCGCTCAGCGCAAGCGCGAGGCGATCACCGCAGCGGCCACGAAGCTGTTCCTGGAGCGGGGCTATGACGGGACCTCGCTGGCGAAGATCGCGCAGGAAGCGGTCGTCTCGAAGTCCACGCTGTTCAAGCAGTTCCCCACCAAGGCGGCGCTCTTCGAGGCCATCGTCACCGAGTACTGGAAGGGCGGGCCGGACCCGGCGGCGCCCGCGACGCAGCCCGATGACCTGCGCGCCGGCCTGAGCGCGATCGGCCGCCAGTACGCCGACCTGATCGGCCGGCCCGCGATGGCGGCCCTCTTCCGCATCGTCATCGCCGAACTGCCGCGCTTCCCGGAACTGGGACGGGCTCAGTTCGAGTTGGGCAAGCTGCCCTACTTCATCTCCGTCCAGCACTACCTGGAGGCCCAGCACGCCGCGGGCACTGCGGTGGTACCTGACGCGGAGAGCGCCACCAACCAGTTTCTCGGCATGATCGCCAACTACGTCCTGTGGCCGCGGATGCTGCTCGCCGACTGGAGCCCCGTACCTGCCGACGTTGGCCACGCCGTCGACGAGGCGGTCACGACGATGCTCGCCCGCTACGGCCGCAGCGCCAACAAGCCGCAGCACTCATGAGGGCTCCGGTGCCGCTGCGGGTGCGGACGGCGCCCGCCCCCGGAGCCCCGAAACGCTGCGGGAGGCTGCCGGCCGTCGCCGCGGTGGTGCGTTGGCGCGGCACGGGCGGGGGTCAGGCGCCGTCAGCGGTTGCGGGCCCTGTCGGCATACCCTCAGCTCTTGAGTATTCCGCAAGTCTCCATAGCCGCACTTGCCAGTACTTAGGTGCACGATGCGCGCCCTTCGGAGGTGAGGATCTCCCAGGCGGTGGACGTGGTGACTTTGATGCCGAGGGTGGCGAGTTCACCGTGCACCCTGCGATAGCCCCACGAGGGATTCTCACGGACCAGACGCAGGACCAGTCTGCGGATCGAATGGACCGTGGGCGGTCGGCCCGGCTTCTTGGGTCGGCAGGGGCAGGAGTGGCGCCGCTTCATCACTGCATAGATGACGTTTTCGGCAGGCGCAGTGTCGATAGCGGATAAATCTGGGCGTTAGCCGGGTGCGGAGTAGACCAGCGCGGCAGTGGGCGCGGCGCGAAGCGGGACGCCCAACTCTCGGGCCCTCAGGCGCGTGCGGGCTCCCCGACGAAATGCAGGTAGCCGAAGGAGGCGATCGCGAACTCGGCCGCCGCGATGAGCTTCCGCATCGTGCTGTTCTTCTCTCGCTCCGGAAGTGCGTTCAACTCTGCTACAAACCGCTTGAGTTGAAGCTCGTTGAACATGGTGTCGCCGTGGCGGTTCACGGCGTGCAGAATACTTCCCTCCGGGGCCGCCTCGCACAGGGCCAGAAACGTCTCCTTGCGGTCTTCGTAGGTCTTGGCCATGCGCCCGTGTGTCTGGTCTTCCACATAAATAACGAGGGGCATTTGGTACATCATCCTCCAGAGTGCATTTCGGGGAATGCAGGGGAGGGGAGGGAGCCGCCTTCGGCTCCCTCCCCGAGTGGGGATCAACTAATCCCCGGAGATGAACAAGTAGCCGCGCAGGAGCACCGCCTTCTGCGCCATGTCAGCCACCTGCCGGATCACGGCTGACTTCTGCTCTTCGGGAATCTGGATCAACTCGCCTACGAACTGCTCCAGTTGCGGCACGTTGAACATTGTGTCACCCCAAGGATTGACCGTGGCCAGCCAGCTCCCTTCCGATGCCTCCCTGCAGACGGCGATGAAGCTCTCGTCGGGATCGTCACCGACGTACGCAATTCGCTCATGCGCTTCGTTCTCCAGATAGATGCTGACTGCCACTGGCTTTCCCCTACTCGACAGGCTTCGAGATCGGATACATGGTGCGTACGCTGCCGTACGTGCCCTGCACGAGCTTGAACCACGATGTGGGCTGGCTGCCGGTCACCTCGGACGTGACCCCGACCAGTGTGCCCGCATTGACATTGCGTTCATAAAACCCCTTGTCGTTCGGGCCGACGGGCTTGGACCCGTAGGATTTCTCGACCAGTTCGTCAAGGTCGGCTTCGGCGTCGAACACGCCCTTGTCGCGCTCAACCTTCGCGCCTCCCTTGACGTGTTTGCCGCGGTCGAGTGAGACGTGCGTCATGAGAGTACGTGTCCGTGGTGCGCCCAAGGGCCCCTGCGAGACACGCGCCCCCGGGCTGACGGGCTAGCGCCGGGGACACTGAATCTGGTGGTGGGAAAGCCCACCGTCCGAATGAAGCACCCGCCGAGAACCGTGCCAGAGCTACGGCGTCGAGAGCGCGGGCGAGCTGTTCTTCCAGGCCGCCTCGAACTGCTGCAGGGCGATGGAGTACAGGAGTCCGGACGCCCGGGCGTAGAGACACGGGGAGTTCCTGCCGTGAGCGGAGCTGTTGTAGAAGGTGAGGTAGGCGGCCCGGTCCGTTGCGATCACGCGGCAACTGTTAGGCAGGTTGAAGCTGCGAAGCTCGAAGTTGCGTTGTGCGCGGGTTGCATGGGCGAGGTAGTCCATGTTCGTCCGGACCTGGCTCCTGAGCAGGTCCGGAGTGAAGCCGGGATCGAACAGGCGTATGTCGTGCGAGCGCCGCTCGAGCCAGGAGTCGCCTCGGGTACGAGGGTCGGGCAGCAGAACCTGGACGGACTCCAGGGACAGCTCGCCCGACCACAGAGGAGAGAAGACCTCACGGGTGAGCACATTGCCACGCCCTGCCATGACCTTGATCCAGCGAGCCCGGCCAAGGTCGCGTGCGATGTCCCGCTCGGCGGACGATTGATGGCGGTACACACGGCCGAGTCCAGTGCCGGTGCACCAGGAGCAGGCGGCGACCAGCCACCACAGCGGGCGTGCACCGCGTAGGAGGCCGAGGAGGAGCAAGATTGCACTGGCTGCCAGCGAGCTGAGTATCCCGAACAGAAAAGCAGTCATGTGAGCCTCTCCCTGTGTTTGCGTGATCACGACTATTTGATTTCGTGGTCAGCAGAGATAAGGCAGGAGCTGCCGCAGGATGTGTGCGGCGTTCCGAGCCGCGAGTTCGTGATATCCGTGGCCCTTTTCGTCGTCGGCGTTGTCGGATACGCCCCGGATGACGATCCAGCCGGGGTTGATTCCGTCGTGGAGGGAGTTCTCCTGCCAGTGCTGGCTCAGTCCGCCGGCCTCCATGTCCACCGCCAGGACTTTCTCGTGGTAGTCCGTGAGGTAGCTGCGGATTTCGTTTTCGCGGTCGGCGATGACGGCTTCCCCGGACCCGATCACCCCCGGGTAGACCTCGAACTCCTCCGAGGCGTGTGTGGAGAGCTGACCGAGGATGCGTGCTGGGGTTCCGTGATCCGCAAAGAAGGCGTTCACCGCATGAACGACCGGTGCCGGTGACTGCCGGTGCTCCCCGCGGCGGCGGACGTCCCCACGCGGATTGATCTTGCGATTCTCGTAGTAGACGATGTCGGTGGAGACGATGACGTTGCCGATGCGGGCGTGCTTGTCATGGATACCGCCGGCTACTCCTACCAGGGCCCACAGCCGAGGCGCGTGGTGGCGGCGTAGATTTTCCAGGGCAGCCATCGCCGATCGTTGTCCCTGGCTCTGGCTTTGGGTAGCCACGATGCCAATGGTGCCCTCTGGGGTGGTGTGTTCACCTCGGTAGAAGTACAACCCGCCAGGTTCCTTGTGGCGCACCAGCTTTAACTCATCAACCACGGAGCGCAGTTCCTCGCTGAGGATCGTTACCACTCCGACGTCCCACACAGTGGTCCGTTCGTCGGCCGTTCCGGCGCCGGTGGGGCGGTCGGCGTGGGGGGAGCGGCCAGTCACGGAGACATGAGCGTGTTCCCCGACGGCGTTGTTGCCGAAGTTGTTGTTGTCGCCGTTGCTGACGATGCCTCGATTGGTGATCACTGACTTCCTCCACCGGTGAGGTTGTTGGGACCTGCGGACTGGTTTGCGGAGACGCCGACCTGAGCTGAGCTGCCCACGGCGTTGTTGTTGAAGTTGTTGTTGTCGCCGAAGTTGAAGATGCCGCTGTTGATGATTTTGAGTGCGCGGTCATTGAATTCGGATATGTCAACATCGTTGGCGTGTAGGAAGTCGCCGGCGGCGTGAAGTAACCGTTGTTCGATTGTCTTCATCCGGCCCAGGATGTCGCTCTTTTCCAGCTGAATCTTGGACCATTCCTGGGCCGACCTCTCCCGTATGCTTACCCGGCTGCCGATCAGGACGTTGCGGATTGGTGTGGAAGTGAGGTCACGGGGGAACACGGCTGCCTTGACCAAGACGTAGAGGTAGAGGACGAGCCGCCATGAGCGCTGGATCTCTGAAGGCAATGTGGTCAGTTCGCGGAATGCCCCCCAGGCGACGGCGGTGAATCCGTGATGGCCGAACTCAGCCGTACGCTGAAACGATCTCGGCGTATGGGCGAGGACGCACGCTGCCGTGGAGATACTCAAGGTGCGTCCCTGCAGGCTGACGTGCAACAGGACGGTCGCGACGAATTCCGATCCCTCCGCAGGCGTCGTCACCTCAAGGAAGTGGTGCTGCTTGGATCCGGGAGTGTTGATGATGACGCGCAGGTCGGCCTCATTAAACTCTTGCGGAAGAAGTGAACGGTCCACCGCCACATCCGTTTCGGCTACGTAGATGCGGTCGCGGACCTGTGCGGGAAGCCGCACGTCCGCGCTGTCGGTATCCAGCAACTGAACCGCTTCGCGCAGGTACTCGACCAGTTCGTGTGCTTGGAAGGGTGGTACGGGGTGCTCGCGTTCATGGAGCGGTGCATCGTCGTCGCCGCCGGGGCGCAGCAGTTGGATGCTCATCGGCGGGTTCCACTGGTAGACGAGTTCGCCGGCCCCGACGAACGGTGACTCGTCTCCGAAGAGCGTGAACACAGTGATGTCGTCTTCGTCTTCGTCCTCATCCTCACTGTGACGGGGGCGGCGGTATACGGCGCAAAGGTGTTGCTGCTGGACGTCAGCAGCTCGTTGGCGCCCGGACAAGCGTGAGGGCCGAAGAGTCGGCGCGCGCAGAATGTGGTTGAGCATCAGCTGACGTGTGGCTCCGATACCGAGGCACACCAGCGTGATTCCTGTGGCAACGTGGAGGGCCGTGGTGGCGTGGTCCGGATGGGTAAGTGCGATGGCCAGGCCCGCCAGTATCAGGGACAAAGCGGTCGATCCGATACGTCTGAGTGCACGCGCCCTCTCCGAGTACCTTCGGGGGAATAGCAGCCTGAAGAGGCGCCGACGGCCGCCTCGTACCGGCCCCAGGCCTCGGCGTTTGGACTTGCGCCGAGGCCTCGGCTCCCGGTCAACGTCCCGGAGCAGCGCGGCGAGACGGAGCAGCCACAGGAGAGCGAGGCCGCAGGCGACGAGGACCGCGGTAGGCAGGGCGCCCGCGACAGCAGGGGCGATCACTGCCCCGGCCACAGTCACGCGTAGGAGTGCGCTCAGCGCGGCGGCCCGCCACGCGTGGTGCATGACGGGAACGATGTCGAACCCGTAGGACGGGGCGACCCTTCGGTGCGGCGCTGTGCACACCTCGTTGATCACGAGGTCTCGAAATCGTTCGTCTACGTACACGCCAGTGCATAAGTGGCGGGTGGCGGCAGTGGGTTCATCGGTCGCTGCCTTGGCCGGTGGCGCATGGGAACTGAACATGCTCTGCCCCTGCCTCGTAGGCTTAAGGTCTATGGGACCATAAGCGCCGAAGGTGTTTAAGTCAATGCGACCTTTAGGGGATCTGGTGGATGACTGGCTGAAGGACTCCACTGAGGTGGAGGCGTCCTGGGTGACCGTGGACCTGGCGATCTTCACCGTCCGGGGCGATCAGCTGATGGTGCTCCTGATCGAGCGTGGTCTGGAGCCCTTCCTGGGCTGGGCCGCGCTGCCCGGCGGCTATGTACAGAAGGACGAAACCCTGCGCGAGGGGGCCCTGCGGGAACTCCGGGAGGAGGCCGGGATCGACGGAAATCGGCTACACCTGGAGCAGCTCGGCGCCTACGGAGATCCTCGACGCGACCCAAGGGGGAGGGTGGTCACTATCGCCTATCTCGCGTTGGGGCCAGATCTTCCCGCTCCCGTGGGCGGTACCGATGCCAGGCGAGCCTACTGGGCTCCCGTGTCACAATTAGCTGAAGGGAAGCAGGAGTTGGCGTTCGACCATTCGGCCATCCTCGCGGAGGCACTGGAGGAGGTCCGCGGGAAGTTCGAGTACACCGCTGTCGCGACCGCCTTCTGCGGGGAGTCGTTCGCTCTGAGTGAGCTGCGCCAGGTCTACGAAGTGATCTGGGGGCAGTACTTGGACCCGAGTAACTTCCGCCGCAAAGTACTCAACACCGCAGGGTTTGTGCAGCCCACGGGGGAACAGCGGCTGCCCTCCACCGGTCGCCCGGCCGCCCTCTACCGTCGGGGGAATGCATGGCTGCTCAATCCGCCGCTGATGCGCGGCCCCGGGGGTACTACGTAGCCCGCCTCGGGTGTCAACCGACACGCGAGACGTGTCCCGGCCGTGATCGATTCGGTGAACGTCCGAGCGTTTCTAGCAGTATCGTGTAGGACAGTGTTCGGTAGTGGCCCCGGCTTCGTGGCCCCGGCTTCGTGGCCCCGGCTTCGTGACCCCGAGCTGGGTTACCGGCAAAGGCGATCAGGGCCGCGCCCTGGGTGTTCCGCTTGCTCGACCGGGTACACCAGTTGGCAGGACACCAACCACATTTGGGTTCAGCTTCTCGTGGGCCCTTCCGACCACACGACCGGACAACTGCCCGCCCATTTCCCTGGGTTGGTCTGTGCATACCCTTCCCGCGACCCGCCCGCGGGACGAAGCGGCGCGGCTGCACGCACGTGACGTTACCCGGACGCACAGGGTTTCCGTGTTTCCGCTCAGGCCTTGCACGTCACCGGGACGACATCCGGCACCGCGGGATTCAGCGCGCCGTCGTGGGGCCCGTGGTGAACTCCCTAGTCGCGCGGTGGGGTTAGGAGTGTGAGAGAGCCGGTCGACGGGGGCGGATCTGGGGGTGGGCGCCAGCGGCGCCGTGCCTCCGCGTGTGGCGTCGTACGGGCGCCAATGGGGCTTCAGAGCTCTGGACCTGAATCGTGCGCTTGGCTGAGGGGCAAGGGGGCGCAGGTTCAAATCCTGTCGTCCCGACGGGAGCGTCGCAGGTAGGGGCCATCTTCGGGCGGCCCCTACTTCGTGTTGGAGTGAATGTGGGAGCGGGGAGCCGCTCCGTCCACAAGCAAGGATGGGCCACCACTGGGGGAGGCGTGAGGGTTGCTCATGAGGATGGGCAGTAGGCCGTGGGGCAGAAGGAGTTCACGGCGTTACGCAGTATCTCGGACTGCGTGGTCCGTGCTCCGGCGGGCGCTGAGACGAGTACGGCGTACATGGCGTCGTCGTCCGCTGTGGCGCGGTGGTCCATGATGCGCCGATGGCCCGCCGTGTTGCTGGTGTAGGTGTATTCGAGGTAGGCGTCGGAGTCGGTGTCCGGTCCCTGGAGCTCAAGGCTGACAAGGTCGAAGGCCGACTGTTGCGAGGCGAGCCGTTTGGCCTCGGCGGCAGAGTCGTACGGGGTTGGTTCTGGGCCGTTGAGCTGGAAGACCTGGAGGAAGTACGTCCCGTCGGGTGAGGAGTATGTGACGCTGGCGTCGCCGGTGGTGCGCTGCCAGCCGTTGCGTACGTCGACGGTGAATCCGGCCTCGTCGTCGAACCGGGTGTAGCCGGGGGTGGGCGGGTCGCCATCGGAGACGGATGGGCTGTCGGTGGCGGTGGGTTCGGCGGTGGGTTCGATGGTGGGTTCGTCGGTCGGCTCGTTTGTTGTCTTGTCGGTCGGGCTGTTGGCTGCCGTCGGACTGGCTGGGCCTGACAGTGCGCCGGGGCCGTTGTCGCTCGAGCGGTCCACTAGGAACCAGGTGCCGCCGCCCAGGACCGCGCACACGAGGACGGCGATCAGGCTGAGGACCAGGCGGCGTTGGGGGTTGGTGACCACTGCATCGGGCCCGGCCGGGCGCGGAGAGTCGGGGCCCGGTGCGGTCGCGTCCCACGGCGGTGTGGGCTGCGGCCCGTACGGCGACGGCCCTTGTGGTGGCGGCTCGTACTCCGGCTGCCCGTGCTGTCGTCCTTCCGGAACCCAGCGCTGATTGTCAGCGTCCCAGTGGCTCATGGCGCACCCCGATGTGCTCGTTCTGCGTGTTGTTCAGCCGCTCAGCAGCTGGGCTATCGCCTGGACCACAGCCACCGCCGAGGCCAGGCCACCGGCCGCGCTCGTGCCTGCCTCCAGATGGGCGCGCAGCCGCTCAAGGCGGCCTTGGTCCGGCCGTCCGGTGGTGGCTATCTCCTCCTCGACCTGGGCGAGTTGGCCGTCCAGGCCGAGGGCCGGGTCCACGCTGTCCGGGCCCGGAGCGCCGGGGGCGAGCAGCGGCAGCTGATCGCGCAGGGTGCGGACGGCCGTCAGCAGGGCCGCGGTGTCCCGGCCCAGCGGCGCACCATCGTGTGTGGTGTGCACCGCCTGGGCGCCTGGACCGGAGGCGACTGCGCCGCCGTGCATCGTGGTGATGGTGATGTTGCCCGAGGCGGGGCCCGCGACGCGGCGTGGTGGTTCATCGGTGCCGCCCGGGTCAGGGCCGTGGGGTGGTGCGGTGCCGGTCATGCGGAACCTCCTGGTGTCCCCTGGGGTGTGTTGCCGTGAGCTGGGCCCGGCCGCGAGGAGTGATGGGCGCTGGCACGGTCGCCGGTGGCCACGGCCCCGCCGCTCATGGCTCCGACGAAGACGCCGCCACTGCTGACGTTGACGATCTGCTGCTCGAACTCGCCCGTCTCGTAGCCCTGGGTGCGCAACGCTTCCCGTACGCCACTGATGATCCGGTCCTGGACGGTCTTCACGTAGCGGCTGATGTCCATCTCCTGCATCAGAGAGACCTGCTCGGCGCTGCCCTGTTCGCGGACCGACGTCTCCGGGCCGTCAGGAATCGCGCGCCGGGGGTCGGCCAGCCAGACGCGGAAGAGCGCGATGAGCGTGCGGATGGCGGAGGCCCCCGCCGCCACGGACGCGGCGGGCGCGGCGAGCAGGGCGCGGACCGCTTCGCGTCCTACGTCCGGGCGATCGCGGGCGGCGACGACGTCCACGATCCTGAACGTGTCACTCAGCGGCATCAGGATGTGCGGGATGACCTCGAGGACCAGCATCTCGCCCTGGGTATGCACCCGGACCAGAATGGAGACGACCACCTGCTCGTCCCAGGCGCCGATCCGGATCCGCAGGAAGTGCCGCCGGGCCTCGCCGCCTTCGTCGACGGCCTCGGCCAGATGCCGCTGGACGGAGAGGGCGTCATAGGAGACCCGTCCGCGGGCCGGACCGACCGGCAGATAGACGAACTCGTCGATCTCCAGATCGCGCAGACGGTCGCGGCCGGTGGCAGCGGCGGAGGCGCACAGCCGCTCAAGGCGGGGCACGATCAGATCGACGACGGTTCGGGCCAGCAGGCGGTCGGCCGCGGGTCGGCTGCCGTCCGGAGCGACGCGGCGGCGCAGTTCGAGGGCGAAGGACCAGGGCTCGTAGGGGCGTCCAGCGCCGACGAACGGGCGGTAGGGGTCGTAGAAGGTGAGCGGGGCGTACTGCTCACGGTCGATGGCGGCGGTGATCCGCCGTAGCCGCAGCGTGCTTTGCGGCAGCGCGCGGGGCACCCTCGAAAAGGCGTCGGACGACAACTCGTGCCGCATGATGTCCTCGACCCGCGAGCGGTGCAGCCACACCGGCAGGACCAGCAGCAGCGGGAAGAGCAGGGCGAGCAGCACCGCGGGGTCGGAGAGTGCGAGGAAGAGCGCCGCAACCCAGTAGGCGAGGAGGAACAGGCGGGGGCCGATCGGTGCCAGCACGGTGAGCCGGCCGCTGCTGGCGCGGCGCAGGGTCGCTCGATCCAATGTGTAGACGGACAGGCTGCGCGCGCCGAGGGTCAACCGGGCGCTCCACGCCAGCAGAACGATCACCGCGTACACCACGAACCACGGCACCAGCAGCGACGGGACATCGGCGTTCAGCTCGACCACGATGAACAGCACCCATATCAACAGGACCTGCACCGAGGCCTGTGCCTCCAGACGGCGGGCGCGCAGAGCGTGAGCCAGCACAGGAGTGACATCGATCCCGAGAGAGGGCGCGACGGATCGCTCCTCGTGCTCGATGAGTTCCTCGATGACCTTGCGGCGGAACATGCCGTGGACATAGGCCCCGGCACAGAGCAGACGCGTCGCCTCGCTGCGTGAGTAGTCGTGGGAATGTCCCTGCCCCGGCATGCCCATGCACCCCCGATGGTCAAACTCCCCGACAAATCCGGGGAGTTGGTGGGTATGCGGTTACTGGACAGAATACGGTGACATAGGAGAAGGAGCGCCCCCGCGGCAAATACCAATGGCTAACCCGGCGCTTGTTCGGGGGACGGCGTCCACCCTCCATGCCAACGACCCGCGACCACGGTCAGCGATCCGCCGGACAGGCCCTGGCGCTGGATCATGGCAGCGACCCACCCACCCGCCCGACGCTGCGACGGTGGTCTGCGCCGACGAGCTGGGGCCGGTGAATCCGCGGACCTTCCCGCCCGCACCGGGCTGGTCACCCGACGGGCGCCGGATCAAAGCGGAACTCGTGTGCCGGTCGAAAACTCATCGCTGCTGGTCAAGCGGGAATCCCCGCGCAGCGTATGAGGCTTAGGCGACTTGCTGATATTCGTTGATGAGGCCACCGAGCACTCGTCGTCGTCGGTTGTGCTGGGGATCAAGGTTGGTTGCCGAAGCCAGTTGCAGCGGGTGGGCCGGGGGCAGTTGCATCGGGTGGGCCGGGGGCAGTTGCCGCCGAGACTGGTGCGGTCGATGTTCGGTGTAGTGCTCCGCGTACTCGCGCAACAGGGCCAGGGGGTTGGCGCAGCGCCAGTATCTCGATCTCCTGCCGGTCTCGATCATCGGAAGCAGCCGCATGCGGGCGAACACGCTCGACATGGCGGGGCAGGTCAGTCTCGAACGCGCTCGTGAGCCGCATGGACGACGTTTTCGGCAGGCGCGGTGTCGAATCGGGCGGGCAGGGTCAGCAGGGCGCTGAGGTCCGCGCCAGGGGCGTATTCCTGCGGGCCCTCGTCCCGCCGGAACAGGCGGGCGCCGGCGGCGGTGCCGCCGAGGTCGAGGCTGTCTCCCCGGCGCCGCAGCCAGGTGCCCTCGCGCAGCCCCAGTACCGGCACGTCGTTCTCCTCAAGGAACTGCCCAAGACGCTCTGCGCGCGTCTCGCCCATGTGGCTGCTCGCAGGGTCGGGGTCGAGGTAGTGCGGGTTGATCTGGAAGGGGATCAGCCCGAAGGAGGTGAAGTCCGGCGGCTGCACGATGGGCATGTCGTTGGTGGTGCGCAGCGTCGGGCAGGCCATGTTCGTGCCGGCCGAGGAGCCCATGTACGGCATCCCCTCGGCGGTGCGCGCACGCACCGCCGCGATCAGGCCGAGCGCGTGCAGCGCCGCGAGCAGCCGGAAGCTGTTGCCGCCGCCGACGAAGACGGCCTGCGCGTCGGTCACGGTCCCGACCGGGTCGCCGTCCCTGTGCGCTCCACGCACGGAGATGCCCAGCGGCTTCAGGGCTTGAGCCACCTTGTCGGTGTAGGAGTCGTGATCGGCGAGCGCGTACGGCACGAAGACGAGTTCGCGCACCCCCGTCAGATGGTCTGCGATCACCTCTGTCGCGTGTTCGAGGTAACCGTGGCCGGGGGCTGCGGAGTTGGACAGCAGGAGCAGCTTCATGTGGAGGTGCCTTTCGGGAAGGGACACGACGGGAAGGGACACGACGGGAAGGGACGCGACGGGAAGGGACGCGACGGGAAGGGACGCGACGGGAAGGGACGCGACGGGGCCTGGGGGTCAGGGGGCCCGGTGGGCCGCCTGCGGGCGGGATCGACGCGGGGAGAGCAGCTCGCCCAACTGGTCCGCGGCAGCCTGCAGCGGGCCGATGAGGTGTTCGTCCGGCCCGGTGATCAGGTCGTGCGGTCCGACCAGCGAGAGCGTGCCGACGGGTTGCGACCGGACGAGCAGCGGCACCGCGAGACCCGAGGTGGCCGGATCGTACTCCCCCTTCGAATGGGAGTGTCCGTCCTGGCCCGCGCGGACCATCAGCTCCTCCAGCGCCTCAGGGTCCGTCACGGTCAACGGGGAGAAGCGCGGCATCGGCCTGCCGTACAGCAGCCGGGCCCGGGTGCCGGGGGTGAGCATGCCGAAGTACGCCCGGGAGGTGGCGCCGGCATGCGCCGGGTACAGCTCGCCGGTCAGCCGGTACGCGCGCAGCGGCCCGCTGCCGCCGTCGGCCGACTCCACGCAGCGCAGGTGCACCCCGTCCGGGACGGCGAAGAGCGCCGTCGCGCCCGTCCTCATCGCCAGCGCGCGCACAGCGGGCCGTACCAGGGCGGACATGCCGCCGTGCCGTTCCCAGGCGGTCGACATGTGCCACACCGCGGGCCCAAGACGGTAGCGGCGGGTGACCGGGTCGGAGACCAGGAAACCGCGATGCGCCAGCGCGGCGAGCAGCCGCTGTGCGACCGACTTGTCCCAGCCGAACTCGGCCGCCAGATCCGTCACCCCCCACTCCTCGCGCTCCTGCGAGAAGGCCAGAAGCACGCTGAGGACACGGTCGGCGGTCTGCAAAGGGGGTGCGGTCATGGCGGCAGCGTACCGGATGGCGGACATGGTTCTCTGAAATAGAGAAAAGGTTGTCTCATTCGGGATTGACGTCGCAGTCTGCTAAAAGCCAGGTCACAGTGGCCCTGGCGGCAAGATCACGTCACGCACCAAGGGAGCCGCTGTGCTCAAGCACGTACTCGACGTCCTCGACCTCCTTGACCGCCCGCAGGCGAGCGGTGAGCTGCTCGCCGGCCATCTGCGGTCCGTCCTGGACGCGGCCGGGTCACCGGCCGAAGGCCCCGAGCCGGAGATCGCCGTCACCCGGATCGAGGGCGAGCGGGGCGGCACCGACTTCGTGAAGGTCACCGTCCCCGGCACCCGCGGCAAGGCCGCCGGTGGAGAGGCGCCCACGCTCGGCATCCTCGGCCGACTGGGCGGCGTAGGCGCCCGGCCGGAGCGCATCGGCCTGGTGTCCGACGCGGACGGCGCGGTCGCCGCGCTGGCCGCCGCGGCGAAGCTGCTCGACATGTACGGGCGGGGCGACCGCCTGGAGGGCGACGTCATCCTCTCCACGCACATCTGCCCCGACGCGCCGACCCGGCCGCACGACCCGGTGCCGTTCATGGACTCGCCGATCTCGGTCCTCGACTGCAACCGCGCGGAGATCTCCCCGACGATGGACGCGGTGGTCTCCATCGACACCACCAAGGGCAACCGGCTCCTCAACCACCGAGGCGTCGCGCTCTCCCCGACCGTCAAGCAGGGCTGGATCCTGCGCCCGAGCGACGACCTGCTTGGCCTGCTCGAGACCGTTACCGGCGAGCTCGCGCACGTCCTGCCGATCACCACGCAGGACATCACCCCGTACGGCAACGGCGTGCACCACCTCAACTCGATCATGCAGCCGTGCGTGGCGACGGACGCGCCGGTGGTCGGCCTCGCGCTGGTCACCGAGACCGCGGTGGCGGGCTGCGCGACGGGCGCCAGCCACGAGACGGACATCGCCCTGGCTGCCCGGTTCTCGCTGGAGGCGGCGAAGGACTTCGGACGCGGCGTCGCACGCTTCCACGACCAGGAGGAGTTCGAGCGGCTGGTCGAGCTCTACGGGCCGATGAGCCGCCTGCAGGCGTCCGCCGCCTGACCACGGCCCACCCCTCCCCTTCGCCCCGCTGGAGTCCCCGTGACCACTTCGCAGAGCGCGCCCCCCACGGGTGCGCCGCCCACGCACCCGCGCGCCTTCGAACCGGTGACCCTGGTCGTCAGCGCCGTCCTCGCCGTCCTCGGTTCCGTCATCGGCCTGGTGCTGATCACGACCCTGGGCATCGCCCCCAACACCTCCGTGATCGGCGCGCTGCTCGCGATGCTGATCGGCCGGATCTCCATCGCCGGCCTGCGCAAGATGCGTGACCAGCACCGGCAGAACCTCGTACAGTCGGCCGTGTCCGGCTCGACGTTCGCCGCCGCCAACTCGCTGATCACCCCCATCGCGGTGCCGTTCCTCATCGGCCGCCCCGATCTGGTGTGGACGATGCTGCTCGGTGCGGTGATCGGTCTGGCCGTGGACAGCTGGGTGCTCTTCCGGGTCTACGACTCGCGGCTCTTCCCGGCCACGTCCGCCTGGCCTGCCGGTATCGCCGCCGCGGAGACGATCAAGGCGGGTGACGAGGGCGGGAAGAAAGCCGCGGTGCTCGGCGTCGGCGCGGTCGTCGGCTTCGTAGGGGCGATGTTCAAGCTGCCCACGTCGGCCGCAGGAGTGGCCTTCCTCGGCAACATCTGGGCGCTGCTGATGTTCGGCGTCGGCCTGCTCGCCGCCCAGTACGTGCCGACCGCCTTCCACTACGACCTCGGCGCCAACTACGTCCCGCACGGCGTGATGATCGGCGCGGGTCTGGTGGCACTGGTGCAGGCCGCGCTGATGATGCGGGACCGCACGGCGAAGAAGCAGGCCGCGACCGAGCGGCAGGACGGGCGGTTCGACGCGGACTTCCGCACCGTCGACGCCCGCCGGCTGCGCCGCGGGCTGATCGAGGGCATGGCGCTGTTCGTCGTCGGCGCGATCGTCGTCGCCGTCGGCGGCGGGGTCGCGGCGGACATGGGCGGGTTCGGCCTCGTCGGCTGGGTACTGCTGGCCGGGGTGGCCGCGCTGGTGCACCAGCTGATCGTGGGGCTCGCGGCGATGCACTCCGGGTGGTTCCCCGCCTTCGCCGTGACGCTGATCTTCCTGATACTCGGCCTGGTACTGAGCATCCCGATGATCCCGCTCGCCCTGCTTGTCGGGTACTGCGCGTGCACCGGACCGGCCTTCGCCGACGTCGGCTTCGACTTCAAGGCGGGCTGGCTGCTGCGCAAGGACGCCGTGCCGTGGAAGCCGTACGAGATGGCGGGCCGCCGCCAGCAGTACCTCTCGCAGCTGGTGGGCTTCGCCGTGGCGATCGTCGTCGTCGCCATCGCGTGGAAGCCGTTCTTCTCCGACGGCCGGGTCCCGCCGGTCGCTCAGGTGTACGTCGACACCATCAAGGCCGGCCTCACCGACACACACGCCATCACGATGATGCTGCTGTGGGCGGTCCCCGGTGTGCTGATCCAACTCCTAGGCGGCTCCAAGCGGCAGATGGGTGTGCTGCTCGCCACCGGTCTGCTGGTGGCCACCCCGCAAGCGGGCTGGCTGGTCCTTGCCGCGCTCGCCGTCCGCTTCGGCTACACGCGCTGGATCCGCTCCCGGGCCGCTACGAAAAAGGACGCGGATGCCGCGGCCGAGACCGCCGACAACGACCTCGCCCTGGTCGGCGCCGGACTGATCGCGGGCAGTTCCGTCCACGATGTCGGCCAGATCTACAAGGCGGTGTGACCGTGTCCACCGCATCGGACGCCCGGGGTGTGCTGGGCCTGGTCACCATCGGCCAGGCCCCGCGCACCGACCTGACCCCCGACATCCTCCCGCTCACGGCCGGGCTCCGGCTGGCCGAGCACGGCGCCCTCGACCACGACCGGTTCGACGGCCCCGACGCCGACGCGGTACGCGCCGCTGTGGGCCCCGTCCCCGGCGAGGCGCCGCTGATCTCCCGGCTGCGCGACGGCGGCTGCGCCGTCCTTGGCCACGACGCGCTCGCCCCCCGGATGGCCGACGCCGTCGCCCGCTGCGAGGCCGATGGCGCCGACGCCACGCTGCTGCTGTGCACCGGCCACTTCCCGCCGGTTCCGGCCGGGGGACCGCTGCTGTACGCCGAGCCGCTCGTCCAGCACGGTGTACGTGCCCTGGTCGGTGCGGACCCGGTCGGCGTCGTCTGCCCGCTGCCCGCCCAGCGCGAGGACGTCGCGGCGCGCTGGGCCCGGCTCCTGCCCGGCCAGGTCACCGCGGCCCCGGCAGACCCGTACGTCGCGGGCGCGCCGGAGCACTGCGCCGCGGCGGCACGGGAGCTGGCCGCGGGCGGGGCGCGGTGGGTGGTCCTTGACTGCATCGGCTACACCGAGGAGATGCGCCGCGCGGCCGCGGACGCCGCGCGCTTGCCGGTACTGCTGGCCCGCTCCCTGGCCGTGCGGCTGGCGGCGGAGGCCGCGCAGTCGGCGGCGCAGGCGCGCGGTTGACGTCAGCGGGGCAGGCGGATCATCCCGCCTGCCCCGACGGTGAGCACCTGCCCAACACCCAGCGGGACCTCTCGCTGGACAGATGGAGGGCCGCGTACACGATGTCCCAGGGCGTGCCCTCCGTGCCCAGGACGTTCGCCTGGCTGGAGTGGCCGCGGCACTACGACCGTGTCGAGACCGCAGTCCACTTCGGTGCTCTGGTGACCCGGCACGAGCGTGACTTCACAGCTCGCTGCATGGCCGAGCGGGACACCCAGAACTCCAGCGAGTACGGACGCGTCGTCGTACCCGGGGACGTAACCGTATGCGGCACCCGGATCCTCGTCTGCGTGAGCAAGTTCGGCTCGTCGGCTCTGGTCTGCGCCGACACCCCGGACACCTTCTTCGGAACGGAGGAAGCCCGCCGAGGGCGAGCTGGACGGCGCGGACCTTGCCAAGGTCAACCCGGTGCTGGTCGAGCTTGGCCATGTCGTGGTTGCCGGGGGACTGCTGGAGAGCGACTACGACGGGCGAGCCGACTGCCCTCGCACCTTCAGTGGTCCAGCTGGTGGCATCGCTTCTTCGGCATCTTCTGATGTTCACGCCGACAGGGATCACTCTGCACGAGGGCTGGGGCTAGAAATTGAAGAAGTCCAGGATCTGCGACAGGAATCCACCCTCGCCGGGCGGCTCGGGCACGTCGGAGGAGCCCGAGGGGTCCAGGCCTGCCGACTCTGACGTGTCATCAGAACTCTGGCCCTGGTTGTCCGTCGATACGGATTGTGCGGCAGCCGCCTGTCGGCCTGCCTCCTGCGCTTCCCACCGCTTCTTCTGCTTCGCCAGCATGCGCAGGGGAGTGCTGACCTCTTCTCCGAAGAGCCTCCGTGTGGCTTCAGCCGTTAACCCGTTCACCAAGCTCGTGAAATGCATTGTTCCCCCTCGGATGTCGAGGAACAGCCTGTGCTGCCGGGTTCGGGTCGTCGAGAGTGCTTCGTTGCTGGCGGGTGCTCGTCGCATAGGAGCCTCGATCGGGTGATCGTGACTAGCGCCGAACCTGGAATCAGGGCTTCACGGGCGTCCCGCTGAACCCCCTAACACCCTTGCCCAGTAGGTGAGTTGAAGCATTCAGATGCCGTCGAATCTCCTCATAGGAGGGATTTGCCCATCACGACCGCTCTGCCTACTGTCGTTGCGAAGCCAAAGACCGCTGGTTGTCGTCGTGTGCTCGTCACAGAGCCCGATGGCCGAAGGATCCGCTAGCTGCGGGCATCCTGCGCAGGTCAGAGTGGAGCTACGGCACGACGGCAGAACATGCCGTTCGACCGAGCTGCGCCCCGTGTACCTGTGCTGGGGCGTTTCGTTTCGCTCAGCCCCTTCCGTGAGCGGTCTTCATTACCCGGAAGGAGGCTGACGCTCTATGCCGACGCCCGACAAGGCTGCCGCGGTAGCCGAGCTCACGGACAAGTTCCGCAGCTCGAACGCCGCCGTG